>JAYYRF010000190.1:0-10408 GCA_036127535.1 Myxococcota bacterium
TTGAAATTTCAATTGTCGAAGGGCAGGTGTTACCGCACGTGAGCGATCAACAAAAAAAGTACATTCCCTTCCCGCTTCAAGATTGGTATGTTGGGGGACAGCTTGGAAGCACCGGATTGTACGGTACGCTTCGCTACGTCGAAAAAGAGAAGTGGGTCGCCTCTACGAGAATCGGTGTAAACCCCTTCGCTCAACAGGGGAATGAAGATTGGGCAGGGTATTCACTGCCAATGGATATTTCGGGTGGAATTCGACGACCCGGATTTCTTTCGCAATACATCGGTGAAAACGCTTGGACGGCTGGCGGTTCGCTGTTTGTCGGTGCTGGCGAGGAGGGCTTTCTTCTGCCGGGTGCCTTTGTGGAGTGGGAGCGATTCCTGGACGCTCATACAGCTCCGAGACCGAATCATCGTCGGGATGCGCGGCCGCACAACTACGAAGTGCAAGCGATAACCCTCCGGCTGGGGGCTTATTTGAACACCGGAAATATTGGGGGCGGCCGTGTGATACTCCCTACGATCTCTATCGGATACCAGTTTAATCTACGGGGACCGCGGATTCCCAAACACGATTTTAAGAAAACCGAGGTGGTGTATCTACACGATATTTACCGCGAGGATTTGGAGCGTCAGTTGGAACGCAGGGAAGATCGGAATCGAGAACCTTAGTGTATGAGCACGTCACAAATCTGCCACCAAACAATGTTTCTCATGCAAGACAAAGCCGGTTAGTGGATAGGGTTATGAGGAGGCGACATGTCTTGGTTACTCGGTATCTTACTTTGGGGAACGGGCTGCAAATTGCTGAATGAAGGGGTCTCTGTACCCGTAAAACAGGCACAAGAGCATACAAATGTGCACGCCTACGCAATTCCGGCAATGGACGGTACAGATGTACCGCTCTCAAAATACAAAGGTAAAACGGTGATGATTGTCAATACCGCATCAAAGTGCGGTTTTACACCACAGTATGACGGGCTAGAGAAAGTATACAATGACTACAAAGACAAAGGTTTGGTCATTTTGGGATTGCCCTGTAATGATTTTGGTGGGCAAGAGTCGGGTAGTGACGAGGAGATTGCTACTTTTTGTCGCAAGAACTATGGGGTAACCTTTCCCATTTTTTCAAAGGTGCATGCCGTCGGGGATAAGCAGTTACCTCTATATCGAGCCTTAAGCGAAGACACTGCGCCAGATATAAAAGGGCCGGTTCAATGGAACTTTACGAAATTTCTCGTCGATCCGTCCGGTAATGTCGTCGCTCGCTTTGGTCCTCGAATTGCGCCGGAAGATGCCATTTTCGTCGCGACGCTCGAGAAGCATCTTCCCTAGTCGTTGGGTTGTCTTGTAAAAGCTCTATTCCAAACGGTTTGCCAACCAGTACTGGTGACCACCAAGAGGGTTGTTTCCCGGCACTCGCTCCTCCGCAAAGCGTTTGGCAATCTCTACCGAGGGAATCAAACCCAGTTTGTGTTTTTGAATCATAAAGGAGTAGTACACATCTTCGGGAATGTAGTGTGTGACCATCATGAGTTCGAGGTCTTTTTGTTCGAGACACGCCAGCATCACGGAGCGGGTTCGCAAACTAAAGCCTCCGTTACCAACCCGTAAATCCAGTCCAAATGGTTTGTGAGGCCATGGTGCACCAACGTAGTCGTATGCCAAAAATGGTTCTATATCGCCTCGAAAGAGAAGGGTGTCTTCTTGGTAGAGTAAAATTTTCTCCCCTTCGAGCAATTCCCAAAAGCTTCGCGTGAGCAGAAGATCGCTGTATTGAGGCGTCGTTAAGTTGTGGTATCGAAGTGCGATTATCCGAACGTCTGCCGGTATGGACGCACAGGTCTGCTGAATCAGAGCATGGTTTTCGAGGCCGCATATAATTGTGTGCTTCCACGTTGGGAGATGCAGTATCGTATTTCGCAAGAGAAATTCGATATGGGGCAGCGGTCTGAATTCAACGATGACGGTTTCATTGGAGGTGGATGTTGTGGACTGTGGTAGAGACCGATTTCGGAGATCCGGGAGAAGCGATAGGCACACCGCCCGGTGATCGGCTTTGCTCTGTACAGATCGAAAGGGGTGAGCGTTGAGAAGGTACATCGGTATTCGTAGAAAGATTGAATTGTATTGTATACAATTGTACGCCATTCTCGCGTTCTTTTCGGTCTCTTTTACACGAAGCCGTAAAATGCTTGCCTCGGAGAATGGCGACGTATATATTTTTACAATAATACTTCTAGGGGTAGATGGATATGGGCATTGAATTACCTATGCCGGAATTGGAGCGGTACCTGCACCGAATATATCCACAGACACAAAACCGTTTTACCATTTTGCGTCTTACAGACCATGAACTCGATATGCAACTACATGTGAATGCGGACGATATTCGCCCCGGAGGGACGCTGTCCGGTCCATGCATGTTTACGTTGGTCGATTGTGCCTTTTACGCCTTGGTACTCTCTCAGGTGGGAGAAGAAGCACTGGCGGTAACCACAAACGTGAATCTCAATTTCATGCGAAAGCCACTGCTTGCAGATCTGACGTGTACGGTACGGATGCTTAAGAAAGGACGAGGCCTTTGCATGGGGGATGCCATGGTATATTCTGAAAAAACGTTGGTTGCCCAGGCAAGTGTGACCTATTCGATACCGCCCCGCTGAGGGACACTACAACTTCTTCGTTTGTTCCTGCGCGGCCTTTTTCTGGGCCTTGTTTTTCGGAGAGGTAGAAGAGAGCGTAGACAGGGCTATATTGACGTCTTCTTCGGCTTGTGGCTGTTCGATGATGGATTGCACTCGCAGCATTTCGTGGTTTTCATCGGCATGGGCTTCGATGGAAATAACGGCCATATGGAGACTCTTGACGGCTTCGAGACCGGTTGTGATGTTTTCCTCGATTTTTTGTCGAACCATTTCGCGCTTGG
This sequence comes from Myxococcota bacterium, assembly GCA_036127535.1. Classification (GTDB taxonomy): domain Bacteria; phylum Myxococcota_A; class UBA796; order UBA796; family UBA796. Next base: position 2,926 of record JAYYRF010000190.1, read on the forward strand.
CATCATCGCCGAGAATACTCAAGTCTTCTTCTCCGAGCCTTTGTTCGGTTTCGAAGTATTTTCGAAGCTCGATTTGCAAAGTGTTGGCCGTTTGGCGAATGCTTTCATCGGCGATGTGGGATTGACGAACCAGGTTTAAAATTTTACAGGCGGCGACCCAGCGAGGGGCAACCAAAGAATCGACATGGGTCGGCAAGAGATTTTTCCAATACTTCTCTGCATCGTCCGGGTTGAGCTTACCATACCAGTTGCGTTCGATCTCGACGAGTGGAATGATCTCCTCTCCGATTTTCATATTGATGTCGACACCATCACTCCCTTTCACGACTTTGTTGATGAAGATCGACGTGGGGCCGAGTGCGGGGTGTTCCCACGCCTGTTCGTATTTGTTTTTGATGACGTTGTTACCCGTTACGAATACCTCTTTGTCATCAATTTCGACAAAGATTTTGGCGCGGTGCATACGCACCTTAACGCGATGTCCACGCCAGATGGCAACCCACTGACGGTGAGAGAACCACAGATCGGCACCAACAATTGCCCCTACGAAGGCCGCGACGCCCACAAGAAATAACGGAACGAGTATTGCATCCATAACATTACTCCCAAAATATCGAGTTGTATTACTATAACCTCGTCCGCGATATCAAGCAGGTGTTATCGGGTTCCTTTCCTTTCTGTACGGTTTCAATACGCGTTATCGTGGTGGATTTGATACGTCTATTGGGAAACAGAGTGGTGGGGAAAAGAGAGCATATGCGTTTGGGCTTGCCTTTTGTCGGTAAAGTGTGATTATATAATTTCGTACACATTTATGGTTTGGTATGCGAATATTGATTTTGATTTTGGGATGCATGTATTTTTCCACGGTGGTGCGTGCGGATATGCTTCCATCGAAAGATTTCATCGAAACGTGCACCGTAGAGAAGCAACAAAAGGAAAAAGAGTCTTGCCTTTCGTGCGGAGACGCCTATTTCGACGATGTTGATGCGTGCAAGAACCGCTACGCTTCGCAAGGATATACGAAGCGCTGTAAGACATCGGGCGCTTCGGTATGGACCGAGATATGGTGTAAGCCGTCTGTATCCGGTGTCCAAACGTCCACCCCCTCTTCGGTAAAACCGGTCGGAAGTACCGCCGAAGAGAAGCAGATTTCGACGGATCAGGCCGGTTGTCAGCATGTTCGAAGTGTTGAATCTCTTTTTTCGTTGTCCGTACTCTTCGGGATGCTGGTGATGCGAAGACGACGGCTCGAAAACAAGGACAACAATATCGCATCTTTCTGAACGATCCCTGTTCCAGCGTTCTAAAACACATCTTTTGAAAGTGGCATGCTTATTGCCTTGTACTGAGCATTGAAACGAAACAAAGGATGTAGTTATGAAGAATATATATATGTTTGGTGTATTGCCTCTTGTGCTGAGCGCCTGTGGTTACGAAGAATACAGTAAGATGGATTACTATGGTGACGAATCATATGACACATCGAGCGAAGCGGTTGATATAGAGCGACACCAGGTTCAGACGGAAGAGGGTGTAGAGGTCAACCAATGGGTTGAGACGCAAGAGGATGGTACTTCAACTTTTTCTGCGGATGTAGACAGTGGTTCGTACTCTCTTGCGAGAAGAGCACTGGTCGAAGGGCGACTTCCGGAGATCGATACGGTTCGCGTGGAAGAGTTTATCAACTATTTTCACTACGATGATCCAAGACCCGGTGATGAGTTACCCTTCTCTGTGAATTTGGAAACCGCTCCGTCTGAATTTGGAGATGCGCCCGACATTCATATGCTGCGCATCGGAATTCAGGCCAAGGAGATTCCGGTTGAGAACAGAGATCCCGTCAATCTCGTATTCCTTCTCGATGTGTCGGGTTCGATGTCTTCTCCGGACAAGTTGGGTTTGGTACAATTCGCGATGAAGAACCTCGTAGACAAGTTGTCGCCGGATGATACATTGGGAATCGTTGTGTATGCGGGTTCCGAGGGTGTTGTACTGGAGCCGACGGCGGTTGAGAACAAGTCGGAAATTATGGATGCGCTCGATGCTCTGCAAGCGGGGGGATCGACCAACGGAGAGGCGGGAATTCGCTCGGCTTACGATTTAGCAGAGTCAGCATTTCGCAGCGATGGTGTAAATCGCGTCGTTCTTTGCACCGATGGAGATATGAATGTCGGGCTGACCGGAGATTCTTTGATTCAACTGGTCGAGGAGTATCGAGACAGAGATATCTTTTTGACGACTCTCGGCTTTGGACAAGGAAACTACAACGATGCATTGATGGAGCAGCTGGCCGATCGCGGAAATGGAAACTACGCCTATATCGATAGTCCCAACGAGGCGCTTCGGGTCTTGGGTGAGAACTTGGTGAGTACGTTGCAAGTTGTGGCCAAAGACGTAAAGATTCAGGTTGATTTTGACGCGAGCAACGTCGAGCGTTGGAGATTGGTGGGATACGAGAATCGTTTGCTCGAAGACGAAGATTTTGAGAACGATCAAGTAGATGCCGGTGATATCGGTGCCGGCCACTCGGTGACGGCGCTGTACGAGCTCGATTTGGTCGATGCACCCGATGTGGGAAATTTAGCGCAGGTAAAGCTGCGTTACAAAGAACCCACCGCAGATATCAGCACCGAGCACGCATGGGAAATGGTGGCCTCCGAGCGACTCGAACGCTTTGAGGATGCGAGTGCTGATTTCCGTTTTGGCGTGGCTGTGAGCGAATTTGCAGAGATTCTGCGTCACAGTCCGCATAGTTCCGACGCTCGTTTCGACGACATCCTCTCCATCGGTCGAGCCGCAGCTCCCGAGGAGTCACGCTCCGTGAGCAAGAGCGAATTTTTGGATCTCGTCGAAATCGCACAGGCGTTGTCGGGGGAGTAAAGACCCTGTGCACGGAGCGCGGAGCATTGGGGTGACTCCGCGCTTCCTTTATTTTTTAAGGTTGTATCCCAATCGCACCGACGATAGAGGTACTGCCGGATCCCAGCGACGTTAATCCGTAATCGACGAGACCATCGCTTTCGAAGGCGAGAAGCCGTACGCCTTGGTTTTCTGCGAGTACGATGGTACCCTGGAGATCGCCGGTGGTGATCATACCTGCTTGACCCGGAAGTTGCGGTGCCGCGCCGATGTAAGAGAGTTCGGTGAATGAGCGGTAATCGTCATCGAGAAGATATACTGCATTTCCGTACCCTGAGATTACGGCTACGTCGTCGCTAAGAGGAGAGGCGATGATATCGATGGGATCGAGTAGGGGACTTAGAACCGAATCAGCGGTGATCGATTCTTCGGACACAGAAAGAATACCAACGCGGTTGTCTTGTGGACCAAATTCTGAATTGTCAGCAACGAAAAGTGTATTCTGCGATCGGTTGAGAGAAATGCTGGAAAGAAAAGAATCGGTGTCGGCAAAAGCATCGACACTGTATGCATACCCATCTTCGCCAATGTAGTGTACTTCTTGTCCCTCGGCACTGTTTTCACAATCCATGGCCAGGAGTAAGAAGCCGTTGTCGAAAGGAGTGATTTCTTTCGCGAGCTTGGTGGATATCCAAAGGGAGGGTTCGGATAGGGTGCCATCGTGTGGATCGATATCGGCGCGGTAGATCCCGCCGCCGTTACCCGGCCAGTTCGGGTCGATTATGTAGAGCGTATCATCGACGGTATAGACCGCTTCTGCGTAGGCCGCAGAGGAAAAGGCTTCGTATATGACCGATACCACACCATCAGCATCAATTTCAAATGCGCCTACGCTCCCATCGTCTTGCGCGACGTAACCAAAGTTTCCGGAGCGATGAAATCGAATGGATCCGGTGGGACTTCGACCCATTTGAAATCGTGTGCCGGTATCGCTTAGAACCCGGTCTTGCGTCAGAAGCATGGTGCCCCATGTACTCGCTTGTTGTAGATTCTCGTCGTAGGGCAAGGAGTAAACGACGAAGCGATCGCGATTGGGATTCGGTGTGTCTTCTGTGATTTCAGCAGTGTCAGTTTTAAAAGATTTGTCTATTTTTTCAGTACAAGATGTGAGCGTAAATAAAAAGATTATCATGCAAATAGTCCATTTTTAGTTTATTTTGAGCATATATCTAATGCTTTTTAACGAAGAGCGTAATTTTTTAGGAAATGTTTTTTTATTTACTTCCGTTATACCAGTACACCCTAGCAACGGAGATTTCATGCTAAACCTCATCCTTTTACTCGCTTGTGATATTGAGTCGAACATACCATCCCTAGATGATTCGAATATCGAATTCGGTGATGAATCACAAACGGATTCCCCCTTTCTTTTGGCGGTTGGTGACTCTTTTTTTGAATGGAATGCGGAGGAGGGTGCTTCTATACCGGATGTCGTTGCGGAGTCTTTGGATTTCGAATTGCAAAACAACGCCATTTCGGGTGCTTATTTCTCAGCAGAGGATGGTGATGACATTCGCGAGCAGTACGAGAGTGGAGAATGGGGCTGGGTGCTTGTCGATGGTGGTGGCAACGATATGAACGATGAGTGCAACTGTAATACATGTGAAGACAACCTGGACAGTATCGCTCTTGAAGACGGGACAGCCGGTGATCTATACGAATTTGTATCCCAAATTCGCAGTGAAGGACCTCGTGTGGCGATTATGACCTACTACAATATCCCGAGTAATGCCGATGACTTTCGCAACTGCAATGATGAAGTCGAAGATTTAGCCAATCGATTTGCTGCCGTCGCGGAGAATATGGAGGGTGTAATTCACATCGATGCGCGCGACGTAGCTTCACCCGAAACGACTCCGGAGGCCTATGACTCCGATTTGGTGCACCCTTCTGTTGAGGGGTGTCAGATCATCGGTGAATATATTGCGGAACAGATCCGCGCTGCCGATTAGCGGCAAACGCCGCGCTTGAATCTCATTCAAGAATTGGGTAGCATGGTATAGTCCATGCACCGATCCGTTGACGTTGGAGGTTTGATGTCGGACTCCTCTGCGGACAAAAGCAGATCTGATTCTTACTCGGTCAGTCCGGTATCCGACGGATTCATGCGGTGCGGAACGGCAGAGCAAATCGCCCGTGAGTCTGTGGTGCAGTCTTGGCCGGAATCGCTTGCGCGCTTTGCGCCCGCGGAGCGGAAACGAGTTCGACAAGGAGGCCTCATTTGTCGAACGGAAGAGAATCTCGGGGCTCCGCATACCCAACCCATGACTTTCATAGAGCGTTGGAACGATGCGCGGAAACCTTTTTGGACGCCCCGGGCCGAACAGCGAAAAACACTGCTCCGCTGGCTCAAGTTGGTAGAACCGTCGTATAAAATTGTGGTACGGGATTTGTTCACGGCGTGGAAAGCTCGATCGGTCAACCTTCCCTTTGCGATTTCGAAAGGAGATATTCGTCGAATCCTCGATCGAGAACTCTCAATCGTGCTACACGAGGGGTATGTTCATCGGCGCTTGAACCCTCGTAGAATACGAGAACGTGGATTTTTGTCTTGGGGCGGTGCGCGAAGCAACGGCTTGCGCGGTACCGATATGGCGCCATTTACTGCTCCGGAAGGACAGCCGCTCGATATTCAACTGCATATTCTGAAGTGGAGTTGGAAAAATGCGCCTGAGCGTGTCCCGGAGTGTTTGATAGCAATGGGATTGTTAAAACCCAAAGTCGAAACGACGAAGATCTCCTTCACTGCGCATCCCTCGATATCGAAGGATCAACTCCATACCATTTTGGGATGCAAACCCGGAGACGTTTCCGCTGCAGTGGCGGGACGGGCTCTTGCACGCGCGAGTAAGCTTCGCTTGGGGGGAGAAGCGGTGAGTATTTCCTGTGTGCCAGCAGTACCCAAACGCAAGGATCCGGCATTTTTTTTGCCGCGGAATCGAAATGTGACCGATCTTTTCTCACGTTGGCACGCGGGGGTTCGCGTAGACGAACAAGGTCGCTATTCACTGACGCCGGAGCGCGTGGCGATGGCCATCGCGCGGGATGTCGAGTCAGAGATGGTCTTGGATGCTTTTTGCGGTTGTGGTGGCAACACGATCGCCTTTGCGCGACAACCGCATATTCGAAAAGTCATTGCCGTCGATCAGAGCGCTTCGCGCCTGGCCATGGCTGAGCACAATGCCAAAATATATGGTGTTGCACACAAGATTGAGTTCATGCATGCGGACGTATTGGGACTCTCTCGCGTCGCGCCCTTTGTTTTTGCGGATCCGCCATGGCTGCTGGGAACCGATTTTTTGCATTCGGTTTCTCGTTGGGCATATGAAAACTATGCAGCGGGGATCATTAAGCTACCGATCGACCACCCCTTTTCGTTGCCGGTTCACTTGGTACTCACCGAAGAAGACTATCCCTCCTTTGCCCTGATGCCTTTCTCGAGTATGGGAAAAAAATAGATGTGATCACAACCCGTTTTCGTTTTGCTATACTGCACTTGTCCATTTGAATAGGAGATACGATGTTTAAATTAAGTGTGTTGATGCTTGCTTTGGTGGCTTGTGGCGAGGACGAGGATGTTGCCCTACAGTATTATACTTCTTGTGGAGATCCTGTCTGTGCGGGGTACGAAGGCCCGACCGAGGGTTTGTCGGTTTGCGACAGTGAGTCCGAAGGTGCAACCTGTACTGAAGATGGTGCAGAGTGCGATTTGGAGAACACGTGTAACCAGCGCTTAATTTGTGCGAGCGAAGACCCCGCAACCGCTTGCCCGGTCTCTCGTTCGAAGCACAAGCGCGACATAGCATACATAAATGAACAAAAAGCGGGTGAAATCGCCGATGCGGTGCGGCAGATGAAAATTGCGGAATGGAACTATCACAAGGATGCGACCGCACGAAAGGCACGTCTCGGATTTCTCATAGATGATCAACCACTGTCACCGGCCGTCTTGGAAAACGGTGAGCAGGTTGATGTATACGGCTACACCTCGATGGCGATTGTCGCAATTCAACAGCAGGCGGCCCACATCGAACGGTTGGAGAAAAAGATCGCGGAACTCGAAGCGAAAATAGCAGAAAAGTAGTCTATAAAAGCAAAGAACACTTCGTACAAACGCCCATTTTCTCTTACAATAATTGTATCAACATTGACAGGGGATGAAGATGATTTGGCTTTTGCTTTTCGCGTGTTCAAGTACGGAAAAAGAAACGAACGTTCAAGAGGATGTTGTCGACCAAGATCTCGATGGTGATGGATACGACGACAGTGAGGATTGCAACGATAACGACCCGCAAAGCTATCCCGGCAGCGAAGAGATTTGCGACGGTATCGATAACAATTGCGACGGTGAGGTCGATGAAGGTGTTTTGAGTACCTTTTATCTCGATGCGGATGGCGATGGATTCGGCAATGCGGATATCACGATGGATAGCTGCGAGGTGTTGGATGGCTATGTGAGTACCGGTGGTGACTGTGATGACGCTTCCGATTTGAGCTATCCGGGTGCCGAGGAGATCTGCGATGGTTTGGACAACAACTGCGACGAAGAAATCGACGAGGG
>JAYYRF010000191.1:0-5412 GCA_036127535.1 Myxococcota bacterium
ACGTTCTGAGCTGGATCGATGGCTTCTGTCCATGCTGCAGTCCTTGGTGAAGGAGGTCAATACGCAGATGGAGGGATATTATCTCTACAATGTAATCCCACCCGTACTCGATTTTATAGATCACATGACCAATTGGTATATTCGTCGGAGTAGACGCCGTTTTTGGCGTTCTGTGGCGGAAGAGGACGCCAAAAAAGACAAAGCAGCCGCCTATGCTACGCTTTATGAAGTCTTGGTACGCTTTTCACAAGTGCTCGCACCTGTTTTGCCGTTCCTATCCGAGGGGATCTATCAGCATCTCGTCGTCGAGCAAGGGATGGTCTCAGATGGAAAAGACAGCGTACATCTTTGTGATTATCCCGAGGTAGAAGAGGCGTATATTGACACGGAGTTGGAGCAGCAAGTTTCTTTGTCGCGTCAGGTGGTTCGTATGGGACGCGCTCTGCGTGAAAAGCATAAATTGAAGACGAGACAGCCTCTGAAGGCGGTTACGATCGTCCACCACGATGTCTCGATTCGAAACTCGATTGAGAAGCAGTCCACTTTGATCGCAGAAGAACTCAATGTGAAGTCCGTTCACATTTTAGCAACCGATGCTGACTTGACCGATATTACACTTAAGGCCAACTTTAAGCGTTTGGGACGACGTTTTGGACGCCAAATGAAAGAAGCGGCCCAAGAAATTGAGCGGTTAACACGTGCAGATTGGGAGGTTCTACAGAACGGTGGTCGTTTGGAGATTCTGGGACAAGAGATCGAGGCTGAGGATCTACTCTTACGTCGTGAGCCAAAGGCAGACGTCTTGATTGAAACTGAAGACGCACTCTTGTTGGCTTTGGATGCAGAATTGACCGAAGAACTGATTGCGGAAGGATATGCAAGAGACTTGATTCGCAATATTCAAAAGCTTCGTAAAGACAGTGGCTTTGATGTATCAGATCGTATTTCCGTTGAACTTTTTGCACAAGACGAAGGGCTTCGTCGTGCGCTGGAGGTTCATCGATCGTATATTGCTGCCGAAACCTTGTGTGATCGGTATGCGATTCATGAGCAAGCGGGCGGAGGCCATCAAATCGATATTGCTTCCTTCTCTTTGGGAATATCGATCGCGCGATAGGTTCAGGCTGCTTCTTACTCGGAGTTGCGAAGCAATTTGGATTCGGCTTCTTGGATCGCGACGGCCGGTTTGACGCCGTCAAAAAGTGTACGCACTAGCGGCGTGTGATAGTACACGATGGTTTTGAGCGAGATGTCGATTGCTTGTCCAAATTGAGCCAACGTTATGGGCGACGTGAGAACGGGAAGCCCGATCTTGAACCGCAGTTCGCCGTCTTCAAAATCTAATTCATAGTTTCCGACCGGTAACCCGTAGTTCGCGCGGGTGATGAATTCGGCGGCTTGTAGGCGGAGGGGCTGGAGAACCGTTAGCGGATGATACAGGTACAGTACAAAGTTGCTCATGGTCTTTTGCATATAAACCGTGAGCCGCAATTGACCGATTTCCGTTTTGATGAGTCCGAGGATTAGCCATTCCTCGTCCTCATCTTCGATGAGTTCGAAGGTGAACTGCAGTCCTTGTAAGAGCTGGATTATGTTCTTGATGCTCTCTTGGAAATTTTCGGCGGTTTGGCTCAGCATACGAATCGGGGGATCTGGAGATCAAAAATCAAGTTGAGTAAGTGTATGTAATCGAATATGCAGTTCCAGTCATATTTGGCAAAAAGATATTCCACCTTATACCGGTCGATAATAGAATTGCTTCCTTATCCAGTGTATAGAACCATTTAAGCAGAGTCAAAATAAATAGGAGTGTTTTATGTTTTTTCGCAGTGAAAAAATGGGTGTTTCCGTAGATTTGAGACGGATGGGCGGTGTCTATGTGCTTCTGTCTCGCTGGCAGAAAGCCTTCGATTATTTAGACAAACTCGAGGCGGGGGCGATAGCCAATCCGGATGAGGGTCGGCAAGTCGGACACTATTGGTTACGCAACGTTGAGATCGCACCGGATGCTGCGAAAGATCAGATATTGGACAGTTGGGCAAGGTTGGGGGCGTTTGCCGCAGAGGCCAGAGAAAACGATTGGCGATATCTTCTCATGGTTGGTGTTGGCGGCTCTGCATTGGGGCCGCAACTCCTGATGGATGCTTTGGGCGACGTGTCGGCTTCCTTGAAAGTTTTCTTTATCGACAATACCGATCCGGATGGCATGGATAGAGTGTTGAAGCAAATTGTACTAAAAGACACCTTGGTGGCAGTACTCTCGAAGTCCGGTGGAACGAAAGAAACGCGTAATGGTCTGTTGGAGGTGCGAGCGGCTTTTGAAAAACAGGGGCTGGCATTTGCACCGCAGGCGATTGCGGTCACTGTTGAAAATTCAAAGCTCGATCAGTTGGCGCAATCGGAAGGATGGCTCGCAAGACTACCGTTGTGGTCTTGGATCGGTGGACGGACATCGGTAACCGGGATGGTCGGTCTTTTACCATTGGCGCTGAGCGGTCTTGATTGGCGTGCCTTTTTGCAAGGTGCTGCCGATATGGATCGTTATACTCGTCAAAAGAGCGTTGATAACCCCGCTGTGATGTTGGCTGCAGGGTGGCATCATGCCGGTCAAGGTAAAGGTGCGCGGGCAATGGTTGTGTTGCCATACAAAGATCGCTTGATTCTGTTTCCACGGTATCTGCAGCAGCTTGTGATGGAGTCTTTGGGTAAGCGACTCGATATGAAGGGAAACATCGTGCAACAAGGGCTGACGGTATATGGCAACAAAGGCTCCACCGATCAGCATGCATTCGTACAACAGCTTCGCGACGGTCCGGATGATTTCTTTGTGACGTTTGTTTCGGTTTTGCACGGACGTGAGGGTTCCTCTATCGAAGTCGAGGAAGGAATTCAAGCAGCAGATTATCTGCTTGGATTCTTGCTCGGCACGCGAAATGCCTTGACCCAAGCGGGGCGAAAGTCGTTAACGATCATTTTAGACAAAGTTGATCCTTACCGAATGGGTGCTCTGATTGCTCTATACGAGCGAGCAGTAGGGCTTTATGCGGCCTATATTGGGATCAATGCCTACCACCAGCCCGGTGTTGAGGCAGGGAAAAAAGCCGCCGCACAGGCGCTAGAGCTTCAAAAAGCCATCTTGAGTGGCGTGAGTGTAAAGGACTCCGATGATGCGGAGCTTTTGCGCTCCTATTTGAAGCTTAATGGCCGAATACCATAGCGAGTTTATCTCTCTGCGATGAGGCAGAGATCGATACCACCCCATTCGTCGAAATAGCTACATCCAAAACCTTGCTGAGAAACGGTCTTCTTGGTTTGCTCGTACTTTCTTTGGGAGAGTTGGCTGCGATCGATAATCAGGTATCGAAGGCCGGCCTGCTTGAGTTGTATCAGTTCCTGCCTATCCAAGGAACCACCGTCAATTTTCCAGCGTCGTCCGGGTTTTGCAACGAGCGTTGCCAATTTGCTATGATGTCGCATCGGTCGATCGATGAGGGTTTGAAACCAAAGACGGATTTGAGGATTGGAAAACTGGGTGTTCTTTCGAAGATACTGGTGTCCCGTGCTCTTTCGGGTCTCTTTCTCTTGCGGGAAAACGATTACGGCACCAGGGGTAGAGTCCATGGTGATGGTTTGTGCAAAAAGCGGCACTTTTGGGGTCCACAGGAGTGGATAGCGAAGAAGCAAGTCCTTTGCCGAAAGGGTGATCAAGACACCGGTAAGAATCCACAAGAGCTTGTTCCGATGTAACGGCAGCTTCTTATGATCCAGTATATGTTGAAGACCAAATCCAATGGTCAAAAGAAGCATGAGGTTCATCGGAGCGGCATAGCGACGAAGATTTTGAACAAAGGAACCCAAAGGGCCATCCGTCCACCAATCGGTGAGGGGGGATTGCATTGCGATGGAGAGATACAAAAGAGCCAAAAGACTCATCCACCAATTTTTTCGAACGGTTATGACGGCAGAGAAGGCGAAGAGGAGCCAAATCAAAAGATGTGGGGCGGATACAAATGGATCGGGCATGCCGGGAGGCGGAGGTGGTGGATCGATACCCGGAAGCAAGGCGAGTATCTCGGCCGAACCCATAATGACACGGAAATCTCCACCGACCTGTAAGTCCGGACTCAGCAGCTTTGAGAGAGTGTTTTGAAGTGTCTGGTAACTCAGCCACGCCAGTACGATTGTCGTCAAGGCCGCCGTCAAGCCTCCGAAGATCCCTCTTTTCGAGCGTATGTATACGCAAGGGATCAAAATACAGCCAAGGGCGGCTGAGCTACCGTAATAACCACATTCTAACGCTGTAAGAATATAGAAGAATCCAGCGAGAAATCCCCATTTCCAATTTCCCTTACAAGCTCGAATCAAAGAGGCAAAGCAAAGTGTAGACCATCCGAGGGTTTGGTATTCGTACACCCCGCTGTTGAGCGTCTCTCCCAGCATTGGGGTTGCGGATAGTAGAAGACCCAAACAGAGTGAAATGTCTTTTTCTAAATCGAGCGTTCTGCATAAAAAGTATCCTCCCACAACGGTTAATAGCGTGTGTGCGAGCAGAAATATCGACAAAGAGATGGCTGCTCCGAAAAGAAGTGTAACCGGAGAGAGAAGGGCAAAGGAGAAAGGAGGAAGCGGCAGAACATGCGCCCCGTCTGGCCACAAACAGACAGTCGTGTCCAAGCTCCAAAGATCTTGGGAAAAAAGCCAAGCTGACCAATGGCCGCGGATGGTATCTCCCTGATCGGAGCCGGGGATGGCTTTACCAAAGTTGAGCAAAGCCGGCCTGTGTAGCACAAAGCCCCAAGTCAATGCGATCAAAGGGTAAATAAGTCGTTGTTTCACAATGTAGATTTGTGCTGTTTGTTTCGATGAATATCGATTTGGGCTTGAATTTGATCCATACAACGCTGCGCAATTTGTAGGTGTAGTTCACGAGAGGGGGGCTGTTGTAAAAGATCAGAACAATCTGGTGGAGGCGCGAAATAGACGTCGATGGGTTTTTGCTTGGGAATAGACCAATTAAACCAAAACTCGTGAAGCAGATTGTTGGTGATACCGCGAATGTATATTGGTAAGATTGTTGCGTGTGGGGCTTTTCGGTATAATTCCCCCGCACCAGGCTTGGGGGGGAGAAGAGAATAGAGGTCTTCGGATTTATTTCTCGTGCCTTCGGGGTGAAAGCCGACAATGGTTCCTTTTAGCTTCAGTTCCGCAACCATTCTTTGCATGGAGTAGCGATTAAAAGAGCGTTTCTCCTTACCCCTCATGATGGGGGGGAACATCGAATATCCGCCCATAAAGAAGCTAAATGGTATACCCAGCCAATTGTCATAGAAGAAAGTGGAGCGCACGGGAAAAAATATACGTTTGGGGAGATTGGTTTTATTAAATGTGACCCAAGATACGACAAAAAAGTCA
>JAYYRF010000192.1:0-4779 GCA_036127535.1 Myxococcota bacterium
CCATCGATTTAGACCACACTTGTCACAAGGATCTCTCCGCTACGCTCACCTCTCCGAGCGGAACGAGTATTCTTCTGTTCGATTTTGGAACGTGGCCGGTTTGCAGCTCCGATCTCGAAGGCATCATTCTCGATGATGATGCCACACTCGAGCTCACCCAAGGCTCTAGTCCTTTTACGGGTCTTCATCGTCCTATAGACGATCTTTCCACGTTTAATGGTGAAGATGCATATGGAGAATGGGTTCTTCAAATCGAAGATGATACCATTGGAGATTCCGGCACGATCTATGAATTTTCGCTCGAACTCACCGTCTATTAAACATCAATACTTCTGGGCAGATTGCCACCACTTTATCGCCCAATCGTTCTGTTCTGATTCGATCAGCATCGCGGCCGTCGCCAAAGAGATAATGTTTCCTCGTATTTCACCTCTCGAAAAGAGCGGATGGGGTAAGGAGCAGAACATTTAACACAAGCCGCCGCTTGGACTTTCAAAGTCACAGTGGTCGGAAGTCTTCAGCCGGTATGTATACACCTCTGCTATATCTTTGTAGAGCGATCGACCATTCCCCTGCGCGTTACAACCCGACGGCTCTCCCAACAAGCCGTAAACGGGAATGGATATACTCTTGGCATACTCCCCCGTGGGTTTCTTATAGGATTCAGTTGTGTCGAATCCGACCACTGCAATTGCCTTTGGGTCTTGGGCTCCGGCAATGATGGAAATCGCACCTCCGTTGGATTGACCCGCGTAGATCACACGGCGAAAATCAAGTTTCTGCGACAATGTGAGAAGTTCTTGTGCAGCGAGAGAGGGGTTGACATCGCTCGGATTGAGATGGCAATGCTGGGGGGTGAGAACCGTAAATCCCCACGAAGCCAAATGCTCCGCCCACTTTCTCATGTGTCCCGTGTTACGGGCAAACCCGTGAGATAAAATAACGAGAACCGAATCGGACTTTTCCGTTTGGTAGAACGCATATCGCATCATACACGTTTCGTGGACTTTTTCCTTCCCCGTACTTCGCGCAAAATCGTAGGAACCCGGCTGCGAAAAGTCCGGCACATCAGCCGAATCTTCCAAACGGATCTCCGCGCTTCGGTTCCACGTCGGCGTAGATAAAATGGGTTTGGATAAACAAGCGAGCAAGAAGAGCATGGGATTCCCATTGGATAGCGGCTGCCAATCCTCACCTATTTCATAACAGCGAAACATCTGAATTCAATGACGGGTTGAAGAACAAAATCGAATTCGGTACATTAATGTCGCATTCATCTCCACCCAAAACACCGATTCATCATGTTGAGCAAACTCTTCGCTTTTTTGGGGTTCCATACCGAACCGCCTCCCGACATCGAGATCTCCCAAGCGTCTTTGGAAGCCCTCCACCAAGATCTCATACAGATGCATGGGATTATGATACAAGACCAGGAAAAAACACTCAGCAAAGGTGTACTCTCGGCAGCCAAGAGTATCGAGTTGGCGATTGCCAAACCCGAGGAGAGAAATGCATCGTATCGAAAAGCAGAGAGCACCTTTTTGGGGCTTTGGGGCGGTATGGGTAGCCTCAACGATTACTACGTCCTTCACGTCTCTCCGCAAGAGGCAAAGGAGCGGCGAGCCGAATTCAATTCCCTTGCGGGACGCATCCTCTCCTTCTTTGAGAAGCACCGCACACCGGTGTGATGCGCACAGAGTCTAAACCCATTTTTCAAAGGTGAGGCTGGAAAGCGCATCATCGGAAAATGGAATTCTTCATCGTCCAAACGGAGCTACTCCGGTATAACGGGAGACTGTGTAAAGTCCCCACCCACATATAGGCCGATCTTGCGGTTGCGCTCGGTGCCCGCCAAGCCGCAATTAATGATGGTTCCATACACAAAACCCGTGTAGTCCGTGTAAATACAAAAATCCTTTGCCACATTATGAAAGCGAAGTGGCCACTTCTCCTCCAAACCACCTTGGTCGTAGATCTCGAGAGACCATTTTTGCTCGTCCGAACTGTTACACGGTTCGACAATCACATCCCACGGCCCAATCCAGCCACCGGTCTGCGAAAGACACTCGTCTTTGTCCAAGTTGCGAAAACCGTGATAGCCGCCATCTTCAAAGATTTCCCACTGCTGACGCGGATCACCTGCCGCACACGTGCTGGTCGAATTGACGCCTTCTGTCGATGTGGCTGTCAGGCAACGATCTCCGATTTGAAACTGAATCAGAACAAATTCCGGCGGATCGTCACAGTCGTTTCCAATACCGTCACCGTCGGAATCCGCTTGATCCGTATTGGGTACTTCTGGACAATTATCGACTTCGTCTGGTATGCCGTCCTCGTCCGTGTCGGGTTCTTCACAATCGCCCGGCGATGCTTCTGGGCAAATGTCCCCATGGCAAGACCAATCCGGATAGTCGTAGGTAATCATCGCAGAGAAAGGAGCACATTCTTCGTTTTCGAAGGGATCTACCGTACAGGCCGCGCGAAAATCTCCTCCACCGCGGGTCTTATCCGCAATGATAATGCGCGACTCGACCGTCCCCGTAAAGTCTCCGCGGATATCAACCGTGCCAACCTCGTTTCCATTCCCACTAAAATCGGTATCTTGGGTGATCGTTCCGTCGACGATAAGCGTAATGTCTTGCTGCTGAATCGCGTTTGGGTCTCCCCCTTCCGGATCGGCTTCATAGTCATGTACATCGATGGTAACGGTGTGAGCGCAGTCCCGGAACGTGAACGCGCTGACGGCGCGAAGTCCTTCGAGACTCACATCCCAATCGACGCTGCCGCTATCACAATCGGTGCTCCAAGAACCGATACCGCTCGGGTTCTCACAGTTGTTCATCATGCACTTGGTTTCGTCTTGCCAAATCACAAACGCGCGAACGAGCTCGTCGTTGCTCCAGGGAACGACCGGCGCACATTCATCTTCTTGTTCTGCGCAAGCGGGGGAATCGACGACGTACGTCGCGCTGTCCTGTTCCGTTCCCTCGGCCCACATAATCGATACCGCTTGGAAACCGCAGTCTGGAATCGCGACCTGATGCGAATCCGGAAGAGCCGTACAATTGCCGTCATTCCATTCGACTTCACCACTGTTGGCAAAACACACCAAGGGTTCTTCGTCGAGATTAATGATGTCGACAACGGGGGCGTCCTCCGTGAACGTGTGACCGCTGGCCGGGTTAAAGTGCTCTTGGACAACCGATAACTTTTCGGCGGTACAACTCAAGAATAGAATTGAAAACATGCTCATTTTTTGATTGTATCCGATCTTTTCCCGGTTGAGCACGGAATCCTATTTTTTCTATCGCCCAAAGACGAACCATGGCCCGATAATACCATAATCATCGATGCCGTCAATCGCCCGGCTCCGTCCAGCTTTGTGTCCGCTCCCGCCGTTGTAACAGCCGTTTGTATCGACGCAGCTTTGCAAGCCCAGCCCGAGTGCTGCATCATCGTGATAGGGATATCCGCCCCCGTCACAACCGCCGTTTCCATCGGCTAAATATCCGATGGCGGATATGCTTCGCTGGTCGTTGATCCCGAGCCACTGACAACTGTGCCGACCAACGGAAAACCCCATCTCGGATTCGTACTGCGAGAGAACACTGCTACTCCCCACATTGGAATATCCATAGGAGCCATAACTGTACTCCGTGTAGGTCGTATTGTTCACAAAGAAGCTGTACAAAGAGATGCCGTACTGATGCGAGAAATTATGGCAGCGTGCGACATCGGTGTTGCACAGCAATACTTCATTGGTCTCGAGTCTTTGATAGGCGAACCCGTGATAATCGGAATTCGACAAAGAAGCCGGTGCAGAATCACTTCCTTCGAGCCACCAATTGGGAGAATTGTTACCCCAGTACGTCGAATTGCCGTCCGCAGAGATCAGGAGCGTCCAACCCCCACCGTTGTGGCTCATATCGCAATACACATCAAACACACCGGCATTGTCCGGATCGATCCAATATACGCCGTCACCGATGCTTCCACCGTTGCTCAAAATGTCATCACAGGAAAGACCCGGGCATTCTTCTTCCCCATATACACAACTGGGTTCCAGTGTGACGGTTGAACTGACGCTGCCGCCCGTGTCCGTTGCGTCATTGGGCGTAACCGTACACACCCAATCCCCTTCTGTTGTGCTGACAGCGGGTAACATATCGCTTTGATCGGTCGTTGGCCCCGTCGTTTGGACTGAACCGCCGTTGGGATCCGTCCAGGTATAGGTATATTCGATCGCGTCGCCATCTGCGTCACCTGGGGTATCTACGCTACACTGCAGATCATCCTCTTCCGCGATACCGGGACTGGGGCTTATATTCACACCGACGAGCGTCGGGGCGCTGTTGCGGACCGTGAGGGAGGCAGATGTCTCCGATGCACCATCTTCCAATCCATCGCTGGGTGTCACAACAAGGTACACTTCGTCATCTCGATCAAAGCTTGCCACACCGCTAAGCATTGGGTTTGTCCCCTGCTGAACGACGCTGTCCGTACCGGATTGGGCATCGATGACATGCCACTCGTAGACCGCGGTGGGCTAATGTATCGGATCGGGGTCGCTAAACGTCACCGTCGCCTTATTGGTATCATCGTTAAACACAAGGGTGGGAGACAAATAATTGGAATCGACAACGGGCGGGGTATTCTCTAACGGCACCATCGCGGAGTCGCTCGCGGTTGCGCCGTCGCTGTCCTCTCCAGCCGCTGTACAAACTATGTTGTCGCCAATCGTAGCCAGGTTCGCGCTCAATTGCAATGTGCTCCCCGTAC
>JAYYRF010000193.1:0-2946 GCA_036127535.1 Myxococcota bacterium
GTATACACGACCTTTTTGAGAACTGTGGAATTCGGGACTGGGAGCACCAACCAGTATATCGTCCACTCCATCGCCGGTTGCATCTTGACCGGATGAGAGGGAAGAGCCTGCCTCTGCAAATGCGACATTGTTGAATATTCCAATGTCCGCATTCTCTAAAAACAGATCCAGCGCAAAAAGATTTTGGGCGTACACAACGTAAATGGCTCCACCATTTTCGGCGTACTGATCGTTTCCGTCTGCTCCAATGATAATATCGCTCAGACCGTCACCATCCAAGTCACCCGTTGCCGTCGCCTGTCCACTGTTCTCACCAATATACGATCCGATAAACTTATAGTCTGATAGCTCCATGTTAATGCGACTCTCTGTGCCGAGAGAGCGAGACAGTATCATATAAGTCAAGCCGGCTGAAAACCCACCGTAATCCGAACCATCTGCGCCAATCAGCAAATCGCTCTTGCTATCTCCATCAAAATCTCCAACGCTCATCGACCAACCGATGTAATCTCCGGCATTTTCTCCGATCAGGGTATAGCTCGCCTCGGTAACTGAAATGTACTGGTCTGAGGTATCGATTTCATCGGAATGAAATATATATATTTTTTTATTGTAGGGTGCTGCGATGACAATGTCTGAGCGCCCATCGTTTCCCAAGTCCGGGGCAAAGATGAGATTCATCCCCAAGTGATCCTTGGGTTCCTCACCCACAAACATCAGATCTGCTTCAGAAAGAGAGCGGGTGCGATCGTCTGAAAGAGAAGACCCAAAGACAAGATAAGCCTTTCCGGAATGTGTTCCGTTTGGATCCGAACCATAGGCACCGATTAAAATGTCTGCTCGTGTATCCGTATCCAGCTGTCCTCCTCCCGCAATGGCATAGCCAGAGAGATCTCCTGGAGATTCTCCCGTAAAGGATTGTCGTTTTTCAAGTAGGTTTCCAAAGGATTCGGTCGTTGGTTCTTCGGTTTCTGTTGTGGCCGGTTCTTGACTTACTTCGGTCGTTTCCGGTGTGCCGTTTATCGTTATATCAACATCTCCACTGCCACAGGACAGGCTCATAAGGATGGATATTAACATTTTATATTTCGCCTATCATGTTCGTTTCTTTCTTGGCATTTTCTGTATCATGCTTAATTTATATATATGCATATAGTAGTATTTTTAATTTTGTTTCTCCCTCCTATTTTACGGTTGATTGCGGCCATTGCCGATCCGCAACGTTTAAAGCAATGGGAGGGTAAGCGCGCCCGCAAAATGATTGAACAGCGCTTCGGTGAACTCAAGCCCAATGCATACTTAACAGAACTTGGCGACCGTTTGGCCAAACATTCTAATATTGAAGCTCGATTTTTTCTTTGTTCTTCTCCCTTGGTCAATGCAGGGGCTTTACCCAATGGAGATATTGTGGTTTGGAAAGGGCTATTTGATAAGTTGCGAGCAAAACCCGATCAGATGGCAGGGGTCTTGGCGCATGAGTTGGGTCATTTGAAGCACGAGCATTATCTTCGAGCGGTTTATTGGGTTGTATTGCTTCAATTTGTTTTGGGGATGCTCGCGAAACCCTTGGCCGGAGCCCTTTCTCGAAACATAGCGGGTCGAATCCTCAACGTCGGGTTTTCGCGATTTCGGGAACTGCAGGCGGATGATGAGGCGGTCGTTATTTTAGAACGGGCGGACATTGATCCGCGTTCCCTAATTGGTTTATTTGAAGGCTTGGATCAACAGCACCAATCTCCGTTGGCCTTTCTGGGTACCCATCCCAATCCAAAAAAACGCGCGGCTCGTATTCGTTCGCGATTTGCTGTGGAAGCTGTGGAAGAGGATGCTCCCGCCTCCCACCGCAACGTTATCCCATTTCCAACGAGAAGAGGTTGATCTGCTTTAGGAGTTCTTTAATATTGCTTTGGTCGCCAGCGAGTTCACTTCTCTGTTTCCACGCAATGGTACCGTCGGTTCTAAAGATGGCTTCACCGCCTTGTTGCCATACATCTCCTTGCACCATGCCCTGCTTGAATCCTTTACCGACCACCCTTTTTACATGTTGAACGGATTTTAAGCTCAATCCAAAGGATCGCTTCAAACGCAGGGCTTTATAGCTTTTTCGAGAGGGGTCGGTGTACAGTGGGAACGGAATGGAGAACTCTTCTGCGAAACGCACAGCCATGCTCGAGGTTCCGTTTCCAATGGCCGCAATGTTGATTCCAAGCTCGGTGGCTCGGGGATAAATCTCGGTGAGGCGAGCAGCCTGCTCGCGACAGAATACTCAGCCGTAGTGCCGCAGCCAGGTGATCAAAATTGGCTTGTTTTCAAAAAGGCTTGAAAAGGGGACGGGTTTATTGTCTAGGTTGAGAATGGTTAGTTTGTTATTCACCGCTTCGTCTCCATGTTCCTTAGAGGGTGATGAGTAAAATCCCGTCTCCGTATCGGGGAATATTGAGCAGGTTCCCGTTGAGATTGATGCTCAGAGGAGTTTCTATAGAGCTATCCCAATAGTGATCGGTTGCCCCAAGGAAGTAAGGAAAGAATGAAAATATATTCGGGTCATCTCCAGATTGGAGATCTTCGTCGTAATCGAAATGAAACATTGCGACGATGGTATCCTCCTTGCTCGCTCTTTCGTTGGTTAAGAGCTCTTCTCCATCTATGGTCAAGGAATCGCGACCGCTACGCAGTGCACTGGCTTTGGAGTACGTTACCAACGATAAGGAGTTTTGGTTTTCGAACGGAATGGATGCAAGTAGTTGTCCTGCTAATCCTTCGGTCGGTTTTGCCCGCAGTCGCATAAAATGATTTTCGTGAGAAATGGGGCGATAAAAGTGATGCACGATCTGCTCACCGTTCGGCATCAGACGAAACTCATATGGCACGTCCGTTTCGATTTCGAATGGACCCCACAAACCATTTTCTCCGACAGGCTGTCTGTAGGTTGGCGTTTCGCGCAGA
>JAYYRF010000194.1:0-5894 GCA_036127535.1 Myxococcota bacterium
CAAGGTTTCCGGGGAATCCTTCGTGAGAGGGTGTTCGGCGAAGAGCAGTTGGTCGTACAAATCCTGAAAGACGAAGGATAAGCTATAATTCTCATCCTTTTCGCCATAAAAGGCGTTTGAACGGGTCAACAAGAAGTAATCAAACAGATGAGATTTGCGTTGGGTCGCCGTCAATTGGCGATAGGAAGACTCCGTCAAAAGTTCGGTGATTACGGTACGCAGATGGATTCGTTGCGACTCGACGGATTGCTCTCTCCAGTATTGAACCCGTTGTCCGAGCAGGGATTTCAACTGCGATCGCGCCGAGAAGTGCGTAATCCAAGAGAAGAGAACATCGTAGTGACACGCTTCGAAAGATACATTGTCACTTGATTCGAGGGAGACCCAATGAAAGAGACTCATATAGGTCGGATCGGAAGAGTACGCTTTGTTTCGCTCCAAAGCATCGAAGACGACATCCATCAACTGCGCCTTTTGGAAAAGCGCTTTGCTGGTGATCTTCTTTTGGATCAGTTGATCCATGATGAGAAGAACGTGCTTGGGTAGGGTATCGATCGACCATTCGCGTGTTTCTTCGGGAGCGAGGGGGAGGTGGATGATTCCGATTTGATCAGAGGAATAGGAGATTCCCGGGAAAAAACGCGCATCGATGAGAGCCGTTTGTAGAACGCTGGTACAAGACGGATCGGTAATCTTGTCGAAAATGGGGTTCCACGATTGTACCTTTTCGCCACCCGGAAAGATGTGGTGACGCCAACCGGTATCGAGTCGCACATCGACCAAAGCGATCAGCCAAAGCAAGTAGAGGCCATGTCGATGTGCGTGTGCATGTGCACCATACTTTTCGACCAGGAATTCCTTTGCCAAGAGTTGTACCGTCTTTTTGATCTCTGCTTTTTGGGGCTGCATCTGCGCTCGAAACTGTTTGCGTTTCGCTTTTTGCTCGTCTTTGGACAGATCTTTGATCGCTTCTTCCAAATCCTGTCTTTTGGCGTCCAAAGATTGTTCAAACTCCGCTGTGAGACTGGCTTCCTTCTCCTTGACGAGGTCGTGGGTAAAAATCTTTTTTATGCTGCCCTTCGGGGGCTTTTTTTGGTGGAAGGGGAAGAGGTCGCGTAGCGCCGCATCGATTTGCTCGCAGAAGAAGGTGTTTTTCTCTCCTACGGATGCCTCGGTTATATCCTTCGGATGTTCCCCCAAAGAGATCGCTAAATGTTGAGAATTGAAATAAAAACGCTGGATTAAACGCGCCGCCTTGGTCCACAACAGACGTGGGATGTAGTTGAATATATCGACGATCCAATCCGCCAAGCCGGGCAGAAGATCTATGGGAATGGGTACGATATCATTCAAGGCAAGCAGGAGATCGAGCCACTCTTCTTCCTTTTTATGCGATTTCCGATCCGAGCGGTTCTCCCATGGCCAGGTCGGCTCTCGTTCGGTACCGGCATAGGATTGAAGTAGATACAATGAGATGGTAAAGGCCTGGTTTGGGTCATTCTTGCGCAAGCATTTTTGGACTTCTGATCTCCAGCGGCCGGCATTGCTACAGAAGTGTTTGTTCTTATTTTGAGCGATGTTTTGGTTGTGAACGTCCAAAAGATGGGCTTTGAGATCGTGTAATTTCGTTTGCTGTGACATAGTTATAAAACGCGACGTGGATAAAAGTATAGAATGGTTTTATTGCGATAGATGGTGAGTAACTGTATTCAGTCGTTGTGAATAGAACGAGTAGATTGAATCGGCTTATTTTTTGCCTCCCCGGTTTATGGCACGAACGCGCCCAAAGAATGGAATTGATGGGTAAAATTCGTCACTTTTTGCCCGTTGCTTTTGGATTGGATAGTGTAAGAGTAAGCCAGGATTTTCTATGTTTCGTTATCTCCTCTTTTTGTTGTTTCTTTTGATTCCCCAAGTGTCTTTTGCCAGTGTTCGTTTGGCCGTCCTCGAGTTTCAAGGAGCGGGCATCGATCCGAATCTACTCCAACTGCTAACCGATGAAGTGCGTACCGGTATTGTACATGTGACCAAGGGGGAGAAGATCAAGGGCGAAAAGCTCATCATTATGACCCGCGAAAACATGATGCAGGTTCTCAAAGACCAAGGGTTATCGGCGGAGGACTGCGTTGGGGAATGTGAGGTGGAGATCGCTAAAAACATCGGTGCAGACTACGTCATTTCCGGAAATGTGACCAAAATCGGTACTCTCTTTGCCTTGGTCGTCAAGCTTCACTCCACCGCCGATAGCAATCTTTTGGCGAGTGAAAGTTTCAAGACGAAATCGGCAGAGAATTTGGTGAATGATTCCGGAAAGGTTGGTGCCAAGGTCTTTCAAGAGGGGCTCAATCTCTCGCCGAAGCAGCAGAATGCCAGCGCGGTTTCTTCCGGTTTTCAAGGCGGCTTTTCACAAGAAGAAGACTCGGATTGGGTGATTAAAAAAGGCAAAAGCAAAGGCATCGTTCATTTTACGAGTACGCCTTCTGGAGCGACTGTCATGATGAACGGGAAGCTGGTTTGTCCCTCCACACCCTGTAAGAAGAACTTGGTTTTGGGGAAGCACAACATCAGTATTCAAAGAGAGAGATATTTCGAGTGGAAAGAACAAGTGACCTTAGCAAAGGGAACCAAAGTAAACGCGATTTTAAAACCCACCTTTGGATACTTTGAAGTGATGTCATCCTTTTCGGGCGTGTCCTTGTTTATGAACGGTAACAAACTGGGCAAAACGCCGATTTCGAGAAGGGAATTGGATCCGGGTCGGTACAACATACGCATAAAGGACAATTGTTACAAAGGCCCTGAATATAGGTTTGAATTAAAGCCCGGTGATACGGAGGTAGTAGATTACCCGATTAAACAGCGCCAATCCGGTATAGACGTATCGGTCGTAGAATCGAACGGAGACGACGTATCGGCCAAAGTGTATGTCGATGGGAAACCGGTCGGAGACAGTCCGGAAATCTTTCAAGTTCCGCTCTGTTCCAAGGAAGTTACGGTCGTCGTCCGAGGAAACCGCATCAAGCAGAGTCTATCGCTCAAAGAACGGGAGGTTGCGAAAGTCGAATTTCGTCTTCCGGAAAGAAAGCAGACCGTTTCGACCACTAGGGCCGCCCCCAGGCGTGTGGAGCGCCGTTCCTATGGAAAAGGCTATGAAACGACATTTATCCGACAAGGTGTATTTATGATGGGCTGTACGCTGAATGACGGAGATTGTCAAAAATCAGAGAAACCACGTCATGAAGTAACGATAAGCCACAATTTCTACATGATGAAAAGTGAGGTTACCCAAGGTCTATACGAGAGTCTGATGGGCGAAAACCCAAGTCAATTCAAAGGCTGTGGAATCGATTGTCCGGTAGAGAATGTCAGTTGGCTCGATGCGGTGAAGATGGCGAACAAATTGAGTCAAAAAGAAGGTTTGGAGACCTGTTACAGCATTAGCGGAGCGGATGTCTCTTGGTACAACAAAGATTGCGAAGGTTGGCGTTTGCCGACGGAAGCCGAATGGGAATATGCGGCACGGGGTGGTGAAAACTACAAATACGCCGGTTCGGGCACTACCCGAAAAGTGTCTTGGTATTCGCGCAACAGCACTGCGCAAACACATCCGGTTTGTCGGAAAGCCCTGAATGGATACGGCTTGTGTGACATGAGCGGGAACGTCCAAGAATGGGTTTATGACAGTTGGCGCGGTTCCTATGGGTTTAGTACTCCAGAGAGCAATCCAGTGTACATTGACCTCTCGAGTTCGGAGAATGTTTTTCGCGGTGGCAGCTGGTATAACAATGCTTGGAGTTCGCGGGTGTCGCGGCGTGAGCATAACAACGCGGCGTATCGTTCGAACAGCCTCGGTTTTCGACTGCTGCGAGCGAATTAGCGGAGAACAGACTTCTTCTTCGACTTTGCTCGCCGCTTTGGTATTGGATACGGTAAGGTAATGTGAGGGTACCTATGTTTCGTTATCTCTTCTGTTTGTTTTTTCTTCTGCTTCCCCAAGTGTGCTTTGCCGATGTTCGTTTAGCGGTTTTGGAGTTTCGGGGGATGGGTGTGAGCGACGGTTTGCTGCAGTTGCTCACCGACGAGATTCGAACCGGTGTGCTTCACGTGAGCAAGGGGCAGAAAATCAAAGGGGAAAAGCTTATCATTATGACCCGTGAGAACATGATGCAGGTTCTCAAAGACCAGGGGTTATCGGCAGAAGACTGCACGGGTGCCTGCGAGGTAGAAATCGCCAAAAACATCGGCGCGGACTATGTAATTTCCGGAAATGTGACCAAGATCGATACGCTCTTCGCACTGGTCGTCAAGCTTCACTCCACCGCCGATAGCAACCTACTGGCGAGTGAAAGCCTCAAAACCGAATCGAAGAAAGAATTGATTAACGGTACGGAAAAGATCGGGGCGAAGGTCTTTCAAGAGGGACTCAATCTCTCTTCTGCAAAGGGGAGCACCAATCGATCGTCGGGCTTTCAGAGCGGTTTTGCGGAGGAAGAGGAATCAGACTGGGTGATGGAAGAGGGAGCCCAAAAGAGCGTTGTTCATTTTACGAGTACGCCTTCTGGAGCGACGGTCTTAATGAATGGAAACTTGGTTTGTCCCTCAACACCCTGTAAGAAGAGTGTGGTGTTGGGGAAGCACAACATCAATATTCAAAAAGAGCGATATTTTCCATGGAAGGAGCGGGTTTCCTTGTCGAAAGGGAAAAAAGTCGAAGCGGTTTTGAAGCCGACCTTTGGCTTCTTGGAGATCCGCGCACCGATGGCCGGCGCTTCCTTGTTGATCAACGACAAACCCCTGGGAGAGATCCCGATTGCGAAGCGAGAACTCGACCCCGGACAGTATACGATTCGGGTGCAAGATGCGTGTTACAAAGGGCCCGATTATAGTTTTGAATTGAAAGCAGGAGCAACGGAGTCGGTCAATTATCCCATCAAATCGCGTCAGGCGGGTATAGACGTATCCGTTGTCGAAGCGAACGGTGATGATGTCATCGCCGCGGTATATGTCGACGGCGAAGAGGTCGGGGAAAGTCCCGGTCGCTTCAAAGTTCCGGTATGCGCAAAGGAGCTCTTGGTGGTTGGCAACGGTCAGCGTGCGAAAAGACGCCTGTCCTTACGGGAAAAAGAAGTCCAAACCATCGAGGTTGAAATATTGGGATCGAAGAAATCGACCGTACAGCCCAAAAACGGGGTTTACGCGTTGAATCTCGGCACGGTGGCGCCGGAAGGAACACCGTGGTTTGAGCATTTAAAAAGACTGGAAAAACGCATTGAAACTGAGTCCCTCGGAAAAATCAACGTCACAATATACGGCGGTGGTCTATTGGGCTCTGAGATAGAAATGATAGAGGATATCGCATCTGGAGCGCGTCTGCAGGGGGGGAGTTTCTCCACGGGGGCGCTCGCCGGCGCGTTGGACGTGGCCTCTCTTTCGATGCTGGAATTGCCCTACTTGTTTCAGAACAACCAAGAGGTGGATGCGGTGTTGGACAGCGTACTCTACGATGCGACGAAGGAAGCGCTTGCCCCAAAAGGGGTGGCTCTTTATGCCTGGTCTGAAAACGGTTGGCGCAGCTTTGGCACAAAGGGGGGGCCGGCGACCTCTCCCGAACAACTAAGTCGATATAAAATGCGCTCTCAAGAGTCCAAGGTTCATTTGGATATGTACAAAGCAATGGGGGTACAGGCCGCCTCCAAACCCGTATCGGAAGTCTTACCGTCGCTCAATGCCGGTATCGTTTCCGGCTTTGATAACACGCCCCTTTTTTCCATTGCGGCCGGGTGGGTAAGCGCCATTTCGCACTTTACGATGTCTGAGCACATCTACCAGCCGGCGGCGGTTGTGTATTCACAATCCTTTATCGATTCTCTACCTGCGGATTTGAAACGGATTGT
>JAYYRF010000195.1:0-3723 GCA_036127535.1 Myxococcota bacterium
CCACCAAGTCGGTGCTGGTGAGTGCATACAACTCCAAATCTTGAATTCGGCTGTCTAAGCTGTTGTAGTTGTTTTGAATGGTACTGCTGTTGGTATCGATATCCAAGCTATTGGCATTGATTTGATTGGTGTTGTTTGCGATACTGCTGGATTGGGTGTTCAAAGAGGAGCTGTTGGCGGAGATCTTTTGTACGTTTTGATTGACGGTTGCGTATAAGTCAACCAAATCGACGCCGCTGGTCATGTTATCGAGCTGGCTTTGAAGTTCAGCATTGTTTGTATAGAGCTCATCATTTTGACGCTGTAATTCTTCAATGATCGCCTGTTGTTGAAAGAGTTGTGCGCGTATATCATCGATATCATCGCTGTAGTCTTCTCCTTCGCTCAGCTGACAAGCGAGAAGTCCAAAGGTTAATAGGGATAGGCCATTCATCGATTACTCTCGGGTTTGTGCTCTATATAAAAGAACATAATTTCATTTTACTTGCAACAAATCGGATTCTGGGAGCCGATCTTTAGTCTTCAATACGGAGATGGTATGTACTGTCGCAGTTTGAGCCGGTTGTGCTATATACTTCCAACACGTACCATCCCGTGCTGTCGAGTCCTGGCCAGCCTCCGTAACTCATAGATTCATCATCCCCCACGGAATTGTTATCGACGGAATCCACTTCTGTAAAGCTGCCATCTTCCTCTTGAAAGTATAAACGCATGGCGATATTGACGGCCAGTGGGGTGTTGCTGACCTCCATTTCAAATGAAAAATTGTCGAACCAAGAATCTTCTACGTGGAAGGTGTAAAAGTCGCTTTCTGCATCAGGCACGATGTATGCTTCCAGTTCGATCAGACCATCGTTATCGTCTTCCAACGATCCCAGCGGATAGGCATCGGTCGGCATGTCGTTGTCCTCGTAGGCATCCAACGCAAAGCCTTCGTCTACATATCCATCACAGTTGTTGTCGATTTCATCGCAATTGTCATCTGAATTGCCCGGGTAGCGATCCGGGTCTTCGTCATCGCAATCCCCGTCGTACAAACCCACGCCATCTTCATCCAAATCGTCATCGGGCGTGTATGGATTACAGTCATTGTCTATGCCGTCATAAGGTATTTCGTATTCATAAGGAGAGACATCCTCATCGTCGTCGTCGCAATCTCCTTCGTTTTCCGTCCACCCATCTCCATCATCGTCGACATCCAACGGATCGGGTTCGGATTCCGGTTCTTGGGTTGGCTCTTCGGTTGGCTCGCCAGATGGTTCCGTGGCAGGTTCTGTCTCTGTACTCTCTTCAGATTCACTGGATGTATCATCATCTGTTAGAGCTGTATCTGAACTTTTTTCCATGACCCATGTATTGGGACAACCCATTGAAAGGAAAAGGAGGAGTATATTCATGGCTAGTAGTATCCTGTCTCTTTGATGGTGAGGCGATATGCTTGAGAGCAAGAGGAACCGGAATTGGAGTACACCTCTACGGTATACCAACCGGTATCGTCTGAAAGGGTCTCTTCCCAACTGATGGTTTCAGATCCCCCGAGACCGGTGTTATTGACGCTGGATATACTCGAAGATGTATTTCCGGAACGATCTGTGAAGCTGAGTACGACATACAGATCGAGGTTAGAGGGTACATCTTCGAGTTTTATATCGAGTCCCATTTCGGGGCCCCATCCGTCGTGACAGTAGAATTGAAACGTGTCTACATCTGAAGGAGAGGTGATATAGCCGTAGATATTGTTGAAGCTCCCGTTTTCGCTGAGTTCACCCAAATCATATGGTGCGCTGTCGTTGGGCTCATAAGGGTCTCCACTCCATCCCTCATCGATGCTTCCGTCGCAATTGTTGTCAATGCCATCGCAGGTTGAGTCCACGAGTCCCGGACTGATGCTGGGGTCGGTGTCATCACAGTCTTCACTCATGTCGAATCCATCCCCGTCCTCGTCTAGACGCGGGCCGCAGTCGGTACAATCGGTTCCGAGATCGCAGACGGAATACTCTGCGTTTGGACCGCCATCGTCACAAGCTCCGTCTTTGGCGTAGGCGCACTCATTTGTGCACAAGCCGGGAAAGTCTTCTCCGTCGCAGTCTTGGTCGATGTTGTCACCGGATATATCCATAGCGTAGGGATGGATTGAGGGGTCATCGTCATTGCAGTCGAGATGGTCGTAAAAACCATCTCCGTCGTTGTCGCGTCGCGGACCGCAATCGGAACAATCCTCTCCGAGTTCGCACACATCAAACTCGGAGTCGTTTCCGCCGTCATCGCAGATACCATCTTCTGAAAATTCACATTCGTCGCTACAAAGGCCTTTTTCGTCTTCGCCGTCGCAATCTTGATCGATATTGTCTCCGGCGTAATCCGTTGCATCGGGATTGATATCGGGATCTTCGTCATCGCAGTCGCTGTTCCCGTATCCGTCGTCATCGAGATCCTCACCAGATGGCTCGGGAGTGTTTTCTTCTGCGGTGTCGTCGTTCGATTCGTTGGTGTCGGACACTTCTATGTCATCGACACTTGGAGAGTCGTTTGATGAGCTTTTATCCACACAGCTCACTCCGATTAAGAGCGCATAAATGGGTACGGTCATGTATTCTCCATCCTTTATGGATACAGTATAGACTATATCCGTGGTTTTAGTATGCGGTTGTCCGGAAAGAAATCATTTTCCGAGATATTGTGACCCAGTCGATTGACTGAAAAGGAAACGCAGGTGCGTACAAAGAACCCAAATACGCTTGAATCGTATTTGGGTTCGCTTAATTGTGGAGGGACGGCGTTTACCACTCTGTACAGGTCATGCTGTACGTAGAGCAAGAGCCTGTGCTGGTTGGCGCTTCCAAAACAATGGTATAGGTTCCGGTATCGTCTCCCCAACCACCAACAAATCCGACACTGTCGCTTCCGCCGAGTCCGGTCGAACCGGTATCGGTCACGGCACCATCAATGTCGTAGAGCGTGATGCTGATGTCCAGATCGGCGGGTGCAGAAATGGTGCAGATAAAGTCTGGTGCGGTAAAGATTCCATCCTCTGCATACAAAGTAAAGGCATCTTGGTCGCTGACATCGGTCAGATAGCCAGAAGCCGTAAGCGTGACATTTTCAACGCTTCCCAAAGAAATGGGAGAAGAGAAGTCGGTTGGTTCGGCTGTGTCCAAAGAGTATACGTCCGCAACCGCAGCGTCGCGATCGTCGCAGTCGGTTCCATCATCGAGACCGTCCTCGTCGGCATCCAGTCGGCTGCCACAGTCGGTGCAATCGGTTCCCAGATCGCAGAGGTCAAAGTCTGAGCCGGTACCGCCATCGTCGCACTGTCCGTCGTTTGCAAAGGTACAGCTGTCATCGCAGAGGCTCTCGAGATCGGATCCGTCGCAGTCTTGATCGATGCCATCATCCGCGATTTCATAGCCATCTGGGTTGATGCTCGAATCGCTGTCGTCACAATCCATGAGGCTCTCTAGGGAGCTGTCGTAGGGAGAGGTGCCACCATCGTCGTAGAAGCCATCTTCGTCGTAATCGTCGCGACCGCTGCAGTCGGTGCAATCGGTGCCAAAATCACAAACGGAGAATGAGGCATTGGGACCACCGTCGTCGCAAGCGCCGTCCCCTGCGAAGGAACAAGTGTCATCGCAAAGTCCCCAAGTATAGTCCTCATCATCGCCGTCTTGATCGATGCCGTCGTTGGCAATATCGGTTGCGCCTGGGTATCGGGCGGGATCGGTG
>JAYYRF010000196.1:0-4165 GCA_036127535.1 Myxococcota bacterium
CGAAAATCTTTACCCTGAGAAGCGCCGAAAATCATTGTTCTTGGCCGATCGCGTGGAAGCTTTCGCAAATAATCGGCCAATCGGATGGCTCCTGCCTCATTGTGCGCACAATCTATCAAAATATCTTCTCCAAGCCACTCCATTCTACCCGGATAGGCAACATTTTGTAGTCCTGCTCTCAGCGCGCTTTGGGATACCGGGAAAAACTCGTGAATCAGACTTAATGCAGCCACGGATATGGCTGCATTCTCTGGCTGATGACTTCCCAAGAGAGGTATGCTTAGATTTGTGTACGTTTCTCCTTGAAACACCACTTCAAAATCTTCGCTTTGGTCGTGTAATGAAATCTCCTGACCAAGAGAATACAATGCGGCACTACGCTCCATCGCGATCATACGGATTGTCCGCATAGCCTCATTGGAAAGATATCCAGTCACAACCGACCGATTCTGCTTAATGATACCCGCTTTTTCCATCGCGATACTGGACTCGTTAGAACCGAGGAGTTCCGTATGATCCAATCCAATGCTCGCGATGATACTCACCAAGGGGGTCACGATATTGGTTGCATCAAAACGACCACCGAGCCCGACCTCTACGATGGCCACTTCCACTTTTTGCTGCGCAAAATAGATAAAACTAACCGCTGTTAATAATTCGAAGTAGGTCAACGGAATATCGTCTTTAAAACCGAGTTCGCTTTCAGACCAAACACTTGACTTTTCGAAACAATCGCGCAATAGGCGATCGAGTTCATTATCATCTATGGGTTGCGTATTGATTGTAATACGCTCATTGATGTGCTGTAAATGCGGTGATGTGTAGGTACCAACACGATAACCTGCCTGTGTAAGGACCGATTCTAGGATTCGGACAACCGAACCCTTTCCGTTGGTTCCGGCAACGTGTATCACGGGAAAGAATTGCGTAGGATTCCCAATGTATTCAATGAAGGATTGAAACCGATCAATCCCCAAACGAATACCAGCAGAAGCAAATGCATTCAAAATTTCGTGTTCTCGCATCGCCTTAGGTTTTTCCAAAAAGAAGAAGATTTATCAACAAAAATTCGGGATTGAACATTTGGGATCCAAAGTAAGATCTGCTAAATTAAAGTCACGTTAAAAGGATATAATAGATAATGAAAAATTACTCCATCTTTCTGGCTCTCGGAGTGAGCTGCAGCGAATACAAACTCAACAATGAGCTGCAGAGCGGAGGGGCATCCGAAGGAGGTTATGGATATGACGAGCAGTATGTTGCGGGATATCCGAACCCTGAAATATGCGATCAAGAGGATAACATAACAGCATCCTTTGCCATTGCAGAAGATTGCTATGTAGAACCGCAAGTAGGCCCACTCGATGCTGTCATTGAATGGCAAAAAGACAGTTTTGATATGTATCCGGAATATGGTCAAACCGTCATGGCTCCGGTTATCGGACAGCTGACGGACGACAATGCAGACGGTCTTATCAATGCCTTTGACACGCCTGATATCGTTCTCATCACCGATGATGGAGGCCTGATTGAAAATCGTCACGGTGTGATCCGCATGCTTTCGGGAGCCGACGGAACCGAACTCAAAGCGGCCAACCGAACCGATTTTGAATCCTCTCAGGTATATCCGTACCGCTACGCAAACATTGCTCTTGGCGATATTGACTTCGACGGGAAACCGGAGATCGTAACGATCGCCGAGGTCTTAACCGTTCCAGAAGAGCAGGAAATCATCCCTCCTGACACCGGGGAAGATTCATCCGTAGAAGTTCCTTTACCATCAGATCCGGCCGAGGGAGACAGTGGAGACACATCCGGTGAGGAAGAGGAAGGGAATGAGGACACCGACAATCCAATCCGCCCCAATTTGCCTCAGCAGAACGAGAATGAAGGTAATCCTCCGCAAGGGGGAGAAGGAATGGAAGCTCCCCCCGTCATGGCATGTCATGTGGTCGCATACGATACGGACTTTAACGTGGAATGGATCTCTCCTCCCTTGGACGATGATTGTGGCGGACACGCCCCCGCCCTGGCAGACCTCGAAGGAGATGGCGAAGTCGAGGTCATCGTTGGGCCATATCTGTTTCGAGGCCCAACGGGAGATCTCAGAGCGAAAGGCTCAATGGACAGCGGGCGATTTCTCGCCTACGCCGAAATTGGCTTTCACTCCATCATTATCGATCTGAACGGTGACGGAAGCCAAGAGCTCATCGCGGGTCGTTCCGTCTATTCTTCTTCAGGAGATCTAATATGCCAAGGGGACGGTCCTCAAGACGGTTTTACAGCCGCTGCTGATCTTGATTTGGATGGATTTGGAGAATTTCTTGTCGTGGGCAACCAAACCGCAACCATCTACGACTCCGATTGTAAGTTGTTGAATATGTGGGCATTACAGGGCGGTGGAACCGGAGGCCCGCCGACCATCGCAGACTACGACGGTGACGGAGCACCGGAGGTAGGCTTGGTCGATGCTTCCACATATTCCGTATACGAAGTGGATGGAACGGTTCTTTGGAGCGCTCCGGTAACGGACATGTCCTCCCATGCAACCGGCTCGGTCGTCTTTGATTTCGAAGGAGATGCTTTTCCGGAAGTTGTATACGCAGACGAACTCAATCTTTGGGTATTCGATGGTAGAACCGGTGCCATTCGCGTACGGGATCAATCCCACAATTCTCGTACTTTACATGAATATCCGACCATTGCCGACTTAGACAACGACGGTTCCGCTGAAATCGTAGTCGTCAACGGCGGAAGTCATTACAACAACGACTCCACCGGCATTTTTGTTGTCGGCTCAGAGACGAGCCAATGGCAGGCGGGACGCCAAGTATGGAATCAGCACGCCTACAACATAACCAATGTGAACGACGATCTATCCATCCCGTCCACACCGTTACCCAACTGGCCTCATTATAATAATTTTCGCTCGGGAGACCTCAATCCCATCGCAGGACAAGGATTCCCGGATGCCTTTCCCTTGTCTGAGGTATGCATGCTAGAGTGCTACCTCGATAGG
Organism: Myxococcota bacterium; assembly: GCA_036127535.1. Lineage (GTDB taxonomy): Bacteria > Myxococcota_A > UBA796 > UBA796 > UBA796. Next base: position 3,020 of record JAYYRF010000196.1, read on the forward strand.
GTTGTTGTAAATGTAAAATTGGCGAACCAAGGGACGGCACCTCTGCGTAGCGGACTGCCTGTGGAGGTACTGACGTATCGCAACGGACAATATGTGACATTGGGTACGCAATTCAGCGACCAAATCATCATGCCAGGAGAAGCGTCCAATCCGATTCGGTTTCGAACCAACCTATCGGACATTGAAGATGGCAAAGTATTTGTTGCGGTCGATCAATTGAACTATGCCTCTGAATGCAACGAAAGTAACAATATTACGATGATTGAAGTCTCGTGCGAAGAATGAAGTACTTTTAAAAATAGAGGGCATCGGGATTTTTACAATCTCATCTAAGGGGTTATGGAATCTGCATGACCTACGAACATGATGTCTAGTATGATACCTCAACACTCAACCATCGCTGTCGTTGCCCCCTCTGGAATCTTTTCCGAGGAGCGCCTCAAGAAGGGTATTTCGCTCGTAGAGTCCTGGGGATACAACATTGTACTCTCTCCCAATCTCTTTGAAAAGCACCTCTTCATGGCGGGAACGTCATCGCAGCGCTCATCCGATCTATCCGCAGCCATCGACAACGAGTTGATTGATGCCCTATGGTTTGCGCGCGGGGGTTATGGAACGGTGGAGACGCTTGTCCGTACACCACTCGAAGATTGCAACAAACCCATCCTCGGATTCTCCGACGCTACCGCCCTTGGATGTGCCCTGAGCAACCAAGGCAAAACCTTTGTTCACGCTCCGGTTCTTCACTCACTCGAGGATCTATGCGATCAAACATCTCAAGAGGCACTTCGCAGATTTCTGACCGAAGGCAAGGCACCCAAAATCAACGTCTCTCTTCTCCGTGGAGATCCAAGTCCGCGGACAGGTGGCTTGGTGGGCGGCAATCTTTGCGTGATCTCGAGCTTAATGGGAACACCGTGGCAACTCAGAACCCACGATAAGATTGTCATGCTCGAAGACGTTGGAGAGCCCGCTTACAAGATACATAGAATGCTCAATCAATTGAAGTATGGCAAATTGTTCAGCCAAGCCAAAGCGATCGTATTTGGAGAGTTTAAATCTTGCGCGATACCCAATCCTCTTTCGTTTACGGAGGTCATTTTAGACGCTCTACACGATATTGACGTCCCCATTTATATCGATGCT
>JAYYRF010000197.1:0-3452 GCA_036127535.1 Myxococcota bacterium
CGTGGAAGGGCACGAAGAAAATGCCCTAAAAGGTAGCATCGCGACCATTCGAAGGTGTAAACCCATTCTTATCTTGGAGATTATTCCCCAAAGCACATTCTTACAAGAGACCTGGTTCGCGCAAAATATACTCTCGTTGGGTTATGTTGAAACCAAGACCCTGCACGGAAATCGCGTATTTGAATTTCGCGAAGACGTGTCCCAAACCTGAGGCATCCATGTCCGATGAAAAATACATAAGCATTTTTGAGCTTCTCGGTGGAACATCGGGTGTTCGAAAACTCGTCGATCGCTTTTACGACCTTATGTCGGTGAAACCCGAAGCCCAAGACATCTTGAAAATGCATCCAACAAACCTACAATCCTCACGCGAAAAACTGTACCTGTTTTTGGTCGGATGGTTCGGTGGCCCACAACTCTATGTGCAAAAGTACGGTCATCCGCGCTTGCGTATGCGACATTTACCTTTCTCCATCGACTCCGCTGCACGAGATGCATGGATGATTTGTATGCGAGAAGCGCTGGAAGAACAAATTCCACAAGAGGAGATTCGCGTTCAAATTGAAGGAGCCTTTGCCAGGCTGGCCGACCATATGCGGAATACACCCGATGGATAAAAAATTGCGCATCGGAACCCTCGGTGCCGCTAAAATCACCCCTCTCGCCCTTTTAAATCCAGCGCGCCACAACCGAGACGTAGAAGTAGTAGCCGTAGCCGCGCGTTCGTCGAAACGCGCAGAGCGTTTTGCACGACGCCATCGCATTCCCAGCGTATTGGAGAGCTATGAGGCACTCATTCAAAGTCCGGACATTGATGCCATCTACAACCCCCTTCCAAACTCTCATCACGCATATTGGTCGATTCGCGCCATGGAAGAAGGAAAACACGTACTCTGTGAAAAACCAATGGCCGCCAATGCAAAGGAAGCCCGAGAGATGCAGCGCGTTTCTCAGAAAACCAACCGGGTTTTAATGGAGGCCTTTCACTGGCGCTATCACCCTCTCGCTCTTCGTTTAATCGAACTCATCGAAAACAAAAGCATCGGTTCCGTCCATCGGATCGAAGCCTCTTTTTGTATCCCCTTACCCTTTCCGAACGACATTCGATACAACGAAGCGCTGGCTGGTGGTTCTTTGATGGATACCGGATGCTATACCGTAAGTATTCTAAGGCACCTCATGAAAGAAGAACCGGCCGTCGTCGAAGCCGTCGCAACCAAGCATAGCGCAAACCTCGATCGATATATGCAGGCTCAATTGTCTTTCCCTAGCGGCGCCGTTGGCTCGTTGCGCTGCTCCTTGTGGGGATGGCCACCGGTCTCTGCCTATGTCAATGTGTATGGAGAAACGGGTTCGCTACGCGCATTCAATCCGATCGGCCCCCATATACTGTACCATCACCTCAAAATTAAGACCCCTTCCGGCAGCAGAACCGAGCGTTTTTGGGGTAGTAGCACCTATTCCCATCAACTCCAGGCCTTTGTGGATGCTGTTCAGCATGGAGCGCCCATACCGACCGATGGGGAAGATGCCATTCAAAATATGAAGCTCATCGATAGTATTTATCAAAAAGCGGGCATGCAGCCCAGAGAAGGGTTTTGGCCGTAGGCGTGCACTATCGGTTTGTGTGTCTCTTACGCGCTTTTCGAACACTTTTTCCTCTTTTTCCCGCTTGGGTATCCGAAAAAGACTCGATATAATCGCGCAACGATTGGGTATCGCTCGCGGGGTTTAAGAACAGACGAACGGTCTGGGTTTCTCCTCCTTTGGATATTTTAATATGAAAACCGAGAACGCCTTGTCCGAGCTCTTTGCACCGCACACGCAGAGGAGACCCCGTTGAAGACCGGTTGTTCACAATCAGCCCCAACGAAATTTTTTTGATGGAATCACATTTGACCCACTCGTCTAGTATCGAACCGGCACACGGTATAATCGTGGTGTGCGGACCACAAAATTTTCCGCCGGCGCGATGCGTTTTTTTCTTCGAAGCCATACATTTACCACAGATGGATATCACTCTTTCAAGGACGTTTCGTTCTTAACGCGGAGGACACAATGCGAAAATTGATTCTCGTGGGTTTGGTCGTGTTGCTCTCTTTATATGGGTTGCTGCTTCTTTTCTTATACCGCTATCAGGAGAAATTGATCTTCTTTCCGCAAAAAATCGATCCCAGCCATCGTTTTTCTTTTCCGGTGCCCATGGAAGAACTATGGATCGAGAGCCAAGGTATTCGATTGCACACCCTAAAATTCACCAAGAGCAATTCGAAAGGAGTGATCCTATTTTTTCACGGTAATGCCGGTTCCTTGGATTCTTGGGGGGGGCTGTACGAAGATTTTCAGCGCTTCGATTACGATCTGTGGATTCTCGACTATCGAGGATATGGAAAGAGCGAAGGAAGCATTCAATCCGAAGAGAGTTTGCACCAAGACGCCCGTGCTTTTTACCAGACGGCTTCTCTTCGGTACACCGGAAAAGAAATCATCATATATGGACGCTCAATCGGAACCGGTATCGCCGCTTCTCTCGCCGCAGAGTATCCACCCAACATTCTTTTTTTAGAGACTCCGTATTACAATCTACCAGACTTGGTTCGATCGATATACCCTTTTATCCCCTCCTTTTTGGTCAGGTATAAATTGCGCAACGATCGGTATGTGCAGAACCAACGCTATCCCATCCATCTAATCCACGGTGATAAGGACGGACTCATTCCTCACCACTGTTCGGAAAGGCTGTCTGCTTTGGCGGATAATATCACGCTTCATACCATTCAAGGCGCTGAACACAACAACATCTCCGCATTTCCGTCCTATCATGCGCTCCTTCGCACGCTCCTCTCTTCATCACCATAGCACTCGCATCCCAAAGAGGATTCTGGCTCTTTGGTTTACAGCTTTTATATTGGTGTACATATAGGTGATTATGGAAACAAAATACTGGAACGCTCTTCTTTCAAAAGACTACGCCGATATCCATGGACTGATAGCCCAACTCATCGATGCATCCTTGGACGACCCTTTGCTCGTCGAAAGAGAATTCCAATGGTTTGGCATAGATAAAAACGGCGCGGTTCGTCTACCGCCCCATGCACCCCCAAGGCTCAAAGAAGCGCCTCACCTCATTGCATTTTTGCATTGGAAAGAGGGATTTATCGCGGCGCAACGGCTGATACAAGAACGGCAGAAGATCCGAGAGTTCTTGGGAAGTACAGAAATCGAAGAGGTCCGTGTGGGACTCAACCTGTTGGAATCGTTGGCGATAGATAAACCGAACATGTTCGATTTGATCATCGGCTCTATCGAAGAAGGAAAGTACGGTATTCAAATACCCAAATGGCTTCAGCTCGCGCCTTTTAGAAGCTATGTGTGCGTATACGCACTTGCATGGAAGGCGAAAAATGGAGATCCGGTTCAAAGAGGCCGTACGGCATTAAAAATGGGCAGCT
>JAYYRF010000198.1:0-2765 GCA_036127535.1 Myxococcota bacterium
CGGTGCATGTAAACCGTATTTCGCTTCGATGTAGCGGCGTACAATCATGGAGAGTTCCGCGTAGAAACGGTCGGTATTCGAGCCGAAGTCGGTCTGCGTGAGAAGCATGAGATCCTCAATCGCTTTTTGGTACGCCGATTGAACCCGCTCCGCTTGTTGTTGCGAAATATATCGTCTTCGGTAAAACAAAAAGCCCGTGAAAACCAAAGCGAGTACGCCTCCTGCGGATACCACCCGAATCCAAAGCGGAACGTTGAGTTTGGGCACCAGTGTTCCTCGAGCGGGCTTCCAGTCCATGGCTACGTCTTTTTCCAAGAGGCCGTTTATGGTCAATGAAATCTCTTCCGTGAGCAGTTCTCGTTCCTCTGTCGCCGTATCGTTGCGATTGTCAGTATATACAATTCGCAGGGCTGGAATTCTCTGAATACCGCTCATGGGAGCTTGCAGGGTATAGGTTTGTATAATCTCCTTTGAACCGTCATCTTTGGTGACGGATCGCGGTGTGAAATTGGATATTTGGAATCGGCCCAGCGCTTCACCGAATGGGGGAGGGATTATGTCGACCCCTTTATCAGCATACATCGAGAGCTTGAGTTGTATGGGATCGCCCAATCGTATTTCTTTGGGGGATATTTCGATGGTTGCCTTGACCGGACCTTCTTCAACGACTTCCGATAAGATGTCTTCCTCTGTTGGCACGGGTACGGGATCAGCCGATTTGGGCTCTGATTGCTGGTAGGCGAAGAGAAAGAATAGGAAAGTAAAATACCTCATCGTTGGATCCTCCGTTCACGCATCCGTAAAAATGCGAGCAGGGGATCAATTACGGGGGATGTGGTATCGATATGGATGAGATCGATGCCGGAGGCACGCAGTTCCTGCTGTAAGGAATTTACCCTGGATGCGGTCGTTCTTTGCAGGTGCTCTTGAAAGGCCACGGACGTAGAGTCTACGATGGTTGAGGCACCGCTTTCGGCGTCTCGGAGTTCCAATAATCCCATGTTGGGGATGGCGCTCTCTCCGGGATCGGTGACCAATGCCGCTACGACGTCGTGCTTGCGATTGACATTGCGCATGGTTGAGAGATAGCCCGCGTCCATAAAGTCTGAAATGACAAAAAGAACGGATTTGCGCGGTAAAACTCGTCTACAGAATTCGAGTGCGGCGGATATATCGGTTTTGCGACCGGTTTTTCGAACGGTTCTGAGAAGAAATTGCATCCACCGACGTAGCCAAGGAAGATCAGAGTCCTTGCTATTTTTACTCCCGTCATGAGCTAGCACCTCTCTTACGACACGCATCGCATGCTTTTGGCCTTTCCGAGGAGGGATGAATAATTCGGTGTCAGAATGAAACAAAATCAAGCCCACTTTGTCTTTGTTCGCGATTGCCGAAAAAGCCAAAAGCGCAGCAAACTCAGATGCTGCTTCTCGTTTGGACTGATGGGAAGAACCAAATTCTTGGGAACCGCTGATATCGACAAGCAGCATGATGGTGAGCTCTCTCTCTTCTACAAATCGTTTGACGTGCGGTACACCGGTACGAGCGGTAACATTCCAATCGATACTTCGAATCTCATCCCCCGGAACATAAGGACGCACTTCTTCAAACTCGATACCCGAACCCTTAAAAACACTCAGATATGCACCTGCGAGAACATCAGCGACTTGATGTCTCGTCCGAATATGCAAGCGTTTTACTTTCTGTATGATGCTGAGATCGGTCACGGTTTCTCCCTATGGAACCTCGATTTTCTCCAAAATTTCATCGATAATATCGTCTGCGGTTTTGGCTTGGGCTTCCGCTTCGTAGCTGAGTGCAATGCGATGGCGGAGAACCTCGTACGCCATCGATTTTATGTCGTGTGGACTGACGTAGGTGCGTCCTTCCATTAGCGCCCGCGCCTTTGCCACCTTGATCAAGCTGAGTGAGGCGCGGACCGATGCTCCATTTTCGATAAATTTAACGAGGTGCTCACACCCGTATTCCTTGGGGAAGCGGGTTGCATTGACAACATCTACGGTGTACCCCTTGATTCGGTCGTCCACAAAAATCTTCTTTGCGGCCGCTTGTGCCTTGATAATTTCATCGAGATCCATCACGGAAGAGGCTTCGGGTAACCGTCCGGTTCCGGCCATTCGGTCGAGGATCCGAATCTCTTCGTCTCGTTTGGGATAATGGAGTTGTAGTTTCATCATGAATCGGTCGAGTTGCGCTTCGGGCAAGGGGTAGGTGCCTTCTTGCTCGATGGGGTTTTGGGTTGCGAGAACCAAAAATGGATTTGGTAATTTCAATGTTTCGTCACCAAGCGTCACTTGCTTCTCTTGCATCGCTTCCAAAAGTGCTGCTTGCACTTTTGCCGGTGCTCGGTTGATCTCATCCGCCAGTACGATGTTGCCGAAAACGGGGCCTGTTCGTATCGAGTAGGTTCCTTCTCGCGGGTTGAAGATCTGTGTACCCGTCACATCCCCTGGAAGCATGTCTGGCGTAAACTGGATCCGAGAAAACTCCGCTTTGATGCAGGTGGATAGCGTTTGAATCAAGAGCGTCTTTGCAAGTCCGGGTACGCCTTCTAAGAGTACATGACCGCCACATAAAAATCCGAGAAGAACTTTTTTGAGCGCATCTTCTTGTCCTACGATAACTTTTCCGATCTCGGCCTGCAGGGTCCGAAAACGATCTTGAAAGTACTCTGCGTCGTTTTGGTTTTGTTGTGAATCCATGGTGTATTTTCCGTATTGAAATGGGTAAACAATTCGATTGCT
>JAYYRF010000199.1:0-5997 GCA_036127535.1 Myxococcota bacterium
ATCCTTAATATCAACAACGTCGCACTGTAGAGCTTGTACTTCCCAGGCCGTTCGGGTATCGTAATCTTCAGACTGGAAAAGCTGGCATATCTCTACGTCTTCAGCATCCACTTGTAGACCGGTTTCATCTGTTACAAAGACGGTAGAGGATATATCGTAAAAGTAGGATTTATATTGTGCATCACAAGCCAATAAAGTCAGGAATAGAAGCATTGGGTTCTCCGTTTTAAGTGTAAACGAGCAAAATTGTATCGCTCATTCTCACTATAGTAGGAAAAAAAAACTGTATCTACGGCACTCGTATCCATGCAAAACCATACATATTTTCAAATCTATGCATCGATGCAAGAGGGTATTCCCAAAGCGGTATTTTCGTGTTTATAGTAAAAGTAGCCTTGGAGGGAACATGTCTGATGTATTACGCGCACACATACAAGATTTTGGTTTCAAACATGCAGAGATCTCGAGAAGAGCCAGTAAGCTAAACCAAGCAACAACCTATCGCGTCGTCGAAGGGGAAACCCAAAACCCATCTCTGAATTCGATTACCGGTATCATAGAAGCCATTAGTTTAACCGATGCCGATGCAGGTGTTCTGTATCGTAAAATGGGTTCGACCAAAGCGAAACCACGTCTATTTGTTCTACCAAAAGGTATACACGACTATGACACCGCAAAAATCAAGGCACAAAATTATTTGGATTCTGGACGCATTCGCGACGCCGCCCACAATGTTATGGCAATGTTCGACCTCGCAGAAACGGACGAGCAGCTTTGTGAAACATATGAACAAGCTGGGATCGTATACATGGGGCTCGGACGCTGGGAAGAAGCGCAAGTCAATTTTGAAGCAGCCGATGCACACCTCGATTACAATATCGACGATCCCAAAACACCCGATTCCATCATAGATAGGAAACACAGCTTGATGACCAACATCGGCAGCCTAATGGTCAAGCGCGGCAATTTAAGTTGGGCACTTCTCTTTGGACGAGCCGTAGCCAATCACCCGCGTGTAAATGAGCAAAACAAAGGCTGGGGATACTTGGTTTTGGGGGAAGCCGCTTTGGGATTGCGAAATCCCGAAGATGCGAAAAAAGCGTTTCGTGCTGCACTCAATATCTTTGAAACCAACCTGCAAACAGCCGAAACGGACAAAGAAATGGGAGACATTCAACGAAACCGACAAACAGAGCAAGCAGAGGGTAATATTCGATGGGCCCGTATCCATCTACTCAAAAGCCAACTTCTCTTGGGTGAACACGATGCGGGCGAAAAATTACAACAATTTGAAGCGCTTTGGTTCGATATAGATCCCGAAGCCTCTACGATGGCCGGTTTATTTTACGCGGAAAACCTGAAGGCATCCAAGCGTAAAAAATTGCTATTACGAGATCTTAGGGCGCGGGCACAACGATACAGCCTTGGTGAAATTGTACAGCGGATCGCACTCGTTATGGGGGTGTTCATGCTGACTGTCTTGGGAGGATTCACCAAGGATGAGGAACGAGAAACGGTGCAAACCTCTCCGATCGAATATCCCAAGGAAAAGGCTGAAAAACGAAGACCTTGGGATGCACCCTCCAGAGGGAATACAGGCGGATAGACAAGCTCAAAAGATTTAGAAAATCGCCATGGTAAATGATAACCTGCGTTTCCACACGCCGAATCGGAATGGATTCATAAATCGACGTCCAAACACCAAGATTCTATCTCCTTTTTTTCTAACTCAGACACACCATATAATTCATAGACGATTTCATTGATTCTCATCCAAATCGCCATCGAAGGAGATCGAGACAATCTCTTTGACAGAGCGATCAAAACGTCTTTCCTGTGTGAAAATGCTGATGGTTCCGGTACCGGTAACGACCGAATACCCGAAATTCGCAATTGAGCCATCGGCCTATCTTTTTGACCGAGAGTTCCTCCTCGGTATAGAAAGGACATCATTTTGCTTCCCAATAAGGCTTGGATCAAGTATACATCTATACCCAAACGCGGATGAATCACATACACATTTTGATGTGCCCAAATCGTCTGTTTTGAATGAACGACAGCACAAACCAAAAGATCTCCTGTCTTCCGGAGAAGGATCCGATCTCCAACATGCCATTTGTCAGAGCGCAAAGACTTTTCGTTAGAAATCCCAACATTTCGGGTCGGAGGAGAAAGAAATCGTTGCATCGCTGCGTCTTCAAAAAAAAGGTGTCTTCCCCCTCCGGTAATCGTACTGTGAACTCCCTCTCGAATTTGGATCCAATCATCGATCGTATTTTGGTTTGCGCTCCAAAAACGAGATGCCAAAACGTTTTGAAATCGTTGAAATAAGCCTTTATGTATCGGATATGTCTGATTTTTCGATGGAGATCGTTGATCCTTGTATTGGATCTTGATCTTTGGATCTCCCCCTCCAATAACGGCGCACGTTGGAACCACAGCGTTGGGAAAGGCATCGAAACCAAAATCGATCGTGCGAGACAAACCGTTCTGAACCAAAAGAAAATTGATATCTCTATACCGAGGCAGCGATATCCAACCATTGGGTAATATCAAACCATACCGCCCATTTTTTTTCATCACTCGCATGACAAGAGCCGTGAACCATTTGTACAGATCCTTGCAACCTGAAGACGTTTCTGCATACACAAAGGAGCAAAAACCAATTTCTCTCTTCCAACGATTTGCTTCTAATTCTCTTTTTTGATCTCGCAGCTTCTTTACGATACTCCCCTTCCCGCTCAAAAATAAAAAAGGTGGATTTCCAACCACTACATCGAACCCACCATCAGCGAAAATATCAGGAAAAGACAATGGCCAATGGAAAAACGATCGATTTTTTTGTGTGGATTCTGCAGCGTAGAAAGACCCTACACTCCGTTCGTCTACCGGATCAAAAAAAGAAGAACACCAGGCATCCGCACTCCTTTGGTTATAGGATACCAGTCCCTTTTTTCGTAAAATTCGGTTTTTCTTCCTCAATTCCCCAGCGGGCACAACCATGTCTGGAAGACCTTCCTCCACCAGTGCAGGCCAGCCACCAATTAAAGCGTTTCCCAACCGAATATTCCTTCGCAATACGGACAAGAAGTCCAGGTTTTTATCGGTTACGAACCAAAGATTAAACCGGCACAATTCCACCGCAATTGGATCTATATCGACGCCATAGATGCAGCGACAAATCAAATCAAAAAGAGAATTGTAGGACTTGGGAACACATTCGTACACGCGTAGCGCAGCAGCTAAAAGAAAGTGACCCGAACCGCATGCGGGATCGCACAATGTGATCTTTCCCGGATCTTCACTCTGAAAAAATGGCTCCAGAACATCTTTTAAAACAATATCAACCCACTTTTTATCCGTATAAAAAGATCCTCGGTGTTTTCTGTTTTGAGAATGCTGTAGTGAAAATACACCATTCTCAATAATGGCTTCTTTTTCCAATAATTCTTCATACAAAGAATCCAATTGCCCCAAGCGATCCAACTCGATCATCAAAGGACGGAAACAGGAATCGGGACAGCTTTTTTCTCCCAACCAAAAGTCTTCCCCAAAACGGGGAAGGATTTCCTTGAGCCAAAGCCAAATCCCTCTTTCGTCGTATTCAAAATCGTGCAAAGATGTTTTCAAATTCGAAAAAGAGCGTTTCGATACCGTTGAACGCCGTAAAAAAGAGATCCGAAAGACCAGTTGAATCAATCCTTTGTATAAAAAGGAGGCGTCCATTTCATCGGAACGATCCAAGAATCCGTTCCCCAAAATCACAATGGCTCGCTCGATCGAGCTATTCATCCAAAGAACCGTTCAATATCAGGGATTCCACAAATTGATTGAGAGCTTTTCTCATCTTTTCGCGGTTTTTGTCGGACAGTGGAGAATGAAGCTTTCTACCCCAAAATGAAAGCTTTTCGTATTGAGACACGGTTTCTTTCATCGAAACACGCAAATACTCTCGCGGCGGTATGGGTAAGAGTTCTATTTGACGAGGACCGATGTTCATTGCTTTTCCCGATATACCACGCATGGAAAACAACCCTCGGTATATACTTTGACAAATATCACTGTTGAGAAAGGCACACAGGGCATAGGAACAGATGTCTTCTTCATTTTGTACCAGTACCGTCGTTTTTCCGCATAAAAATCCCACCGGAGCCACAGCAGCCTCTAATTTGGAGCCCATTCCCGCAACCACAACTTGTTCTCTCATCGCTTGGTCATACCTTCGAGAAGAGATGGATCGTAATTCTTCTTTGGCGATAACGGGATAGGAGTCACGAAAACCCAAATACCGTATGTGTTTCTCACCCCACTGCAAGTGAAACGGATCAACCGTTCCGGTGTTGATCAATTTGATCACCGATGCACGATCGCGATCCGATGGGCGACCCTCGGTTACAATTTCCCGAATCAAATAGGCCTCCCCGGTTGTCGCTCCATCCGAGCAGCAAGCGATACTCGATAACCGTTGCGCAGACGAATACCATTGGATCAAAGATGGATCTGAAGCCGTAAGCGGGAATGAGATGTACCCCTTTGGTAAAGATTTCAATGCACTTAGCCGGGTTTTTAATTTTTTAGATGCTGAAAAACCCTCTTGATACGAAAGGAATAAGACCTCTTGGTTTTCTGATCGTCTTCCCTTCTCAACCAAAATAAAAACGACCGGTACCGAAGCACCTTGAAAAAGAGATTGCTGTGAAAAATCATGTATTTCAAGCATACGATTGGTGAAAAATACCTCTTTGTGGAGAGCAGCCGCATAATCTGAGCCCAAAATTTTGTTGGGCGTTACCAAAGCACAGCGTCCTCCCTTTTTCAAGATTCGTACACTCAGCTCAAAAAAAGGAATATATATGTCCCAATTACCCCGGGTAGACGAGTAAAGATGACAAAGGGCTTCTCTTTGATCAGGCTGATGTGTCGAGAGAAATTCTGAATCCAAATATGGAGGATTGCCAACAACCACATCAAATCCCCCCTGCGCAAAAACCTTGGAAAAAGCCATCGGCCAATGAAAAAAACGATACTGCTTTTTGATGGTTGAAATCCGCTGCCTTCTTGTCGTATTCGTCTCTCCTTTGTGCAGTCCGGACCACACTCCTTGGGTCGGGACAATATCCAAGTTTTCTTTATTTTTGGGCCACAGCATCGCAGAGAGAAACGCGTCCAAAACATACTCATTTGAAGACGGAGGTATGGACATCTTCTTTCGCTCTTTTCGATTACGAGAGCGTATAGAACGGACAATTTGGGCGTCATCTTTGTCGGTAACACGCTGAAAAAAATCTGTTTGGATTCCTTGGACAATATCGCTAGGCCATGCACCCAAAAGGGCATCTCCGGCTCTGATATTATGACGGATCACTGGAAGGGACTCTACACTCTCTTGCACCAAACAGAGGGTAAAACAACAAATGTCAACCGATACCGGATTGAGATCAACACCGTAAAGCACCGATGGAATCAGATCCCGCAATGCACGTAGTTCTGCTTCTCTGCCACTCTCTTTTCGAAGACCAATGACGTACTTCGCTAGGAATTGAGCGGCCTCTACCAAAAAAAAACCCGAACCGCAAGCGGGATCACAAATACGCAACTGCAATACCGCTTCTTCTTGCAAGCCGCTGAACAAAGGCTCTAATGTAGACTTCAAAAGAGTTCTGATCAACATTGGCGGAGTATAATACGCCCCCGTCGACTTACGTATTTTCCCCTTTTTTGATTTCCAAGTCGACGTTTCCAAACGGATTTCTAGGTCTGATTCGAGTAATTTTTGATAGACCGTTCCCAAGTGCCATACATCTATTTGATCCCAATTTTCTTTGTCTATCTGTAAACAAGCCAACACGCTCAACCAATCTTTATCGCTACAAGAAGCCTGAAGAAGAGGGTTTCCTACATCCGCTTTCTGATTGGCCTCCAAAAAGGCGACCCAACTTTTATTCCAATTTTCGGAAAGCAAAAGCATGGCCTTGGCTTGAAAGATACGGAAAAATA
>JAYYRF010000200.1:0-3863 GCA_036127535.1 Myxococcota bacterium
GGGAAGGGAAAAGATGTCGGACGTGCCGAAAAATTCAGTCGTTTGTACCATGTTACCATCGAGTTCGACGCAATCGACTTGGCTTTTCGGGAAGGATTGCGCCACGAGTCTGGCGAGCTGTCCAGAACCGAATCCAATCGAGAGTACCCGCTTGATAGTGGGAGCAACCAAGAATGGCGTAAGGGTACGCTGCGGAAGAGCGCCTGGCATAATCGCACGTCCATCGGTGTAGAGAATATTCGACCCTTGTGCAGATCGAACCACCGCAGTGGTTGCTTCGAGTCCATCATTCAGCCAAAGCAGGGTACAGTCGTGACATTCAAAGTCAATGCGATCTTCGGTTGCGGTTCCAATTCCCAATGCGGCAAAGAGAGAGGTGAGGAGTCCGATGGTGATGGGTAAGCGACGGAGTTTCCAAGGTCGCGCGTCTTGGGTCTGCGAAGCGAGGATACCAGTGAGTACAAAGCCAACGCTCAAGAAGAGCAAGCTGCCCCGAACACCGAGAACGGGGAGCAGAACAAAGCCACCGGTTATGGTTCCAAGGACGCCCCCAAGAGCACTTAGTGCATAGAGGTGACCGATTTTATCTATGTTTTCGTGGCTTTTTGCGAGCAAGGGAAAACCCATACCCAGCGTGACGGCTCCACCGGAGAGTACAAGGGTGGAGAGTGTGCGGTAAAGAAAGGATGGGTCTCCCGGAAACAGAAAGGCGATGTCCCAGCGAATATGTGTGATTCCGAGGATGCAAAACGCTGCGGTAATCCACTGCAGTTTGGCAAAAAGTCGGATAGCGGAATGTCGATCTCGATTGACGAACAAAAGAAGCAAGGAGCCGATGCCCATACCGATCAAGATGAGGCTCAAGGTGTAGGAAAAGGCTTGAAAAGGATTCGCAAGCCAAAGCGCCTGTCGGTAAATTCGGCTCCAAAGGACTTCAAAGGCCATGGCCGAGAAACCTGAGCACGCCACGAGGAAGTAGAGTACCTTCGTCGAAAAGACAGGAGACTGTTTTGGTTGGTGTACTGCTTCTGATACGGGCCGTCGTAGGAAGTAAGCGATGAGTGCGGCCATTCCGTTCATGCAACAAGCCAAAAAAACGGTCTTCGGTATGCCCCACTTCATCAAGAATACAGAAGCGGTCAAAAAGCATCCGGCCGCCGCACCCAATACATTGCAGCCGTAGGCCGCCGAGACCGTTCGCAAATCGAGACCACTTTTGGGCACGAGAGCCCGCAGGAAAAAGGGAAAGCTGGCACCCATAGCGGATGTAGGGATCAAAAGCAGTAGACCCAGCAGAAGAAAGCGAAGAAAAAGAGCCCCAAAGGTATATCCCGAAAGATAGGTGGCCATCCAATGAGCCAAAGAACTGTTATGCGTAAAAAACAGTTGAATAGCAATGGCAGATACCACAATGATCACTTCTGAAATTGCATAGAGCAGAAGAGGAGAGAGAGAACTTTTGGATACGATTCGATTCCCCATCCAAGACCCCAAAGCCAGGCCGCCCATAAAGGCTGCGAGAATGGTGGCGATGGCATGAGCGGATACACCAAAAAACGTAGATACAGTAAGTGTCCACAGAATTTGAAGAATCAGACCCGATGCTCCGGATAAGGTAAAAGCGACCAAAAGTAGGGATACGCGTCCATATGTTTGTTTTGTGGTTGGCATGCTCTTTATTATAGCTCTTTCCTTGTTGAGCAAGAAGAGTGAGCGTTATGGAGCGGTACGGCCGATGCGGAATCCAACGTCGACCTCTCGGGCATTCGCGCCGGAAGAGCTGATGTTGATCTCCGTGCGTCGTGCCGACCGAAGGTTGCGCGGTGTGTCACAGGCATGCCCTCCGCGAACGACATAGGAAGAGTTTGGGCTAGAGACGGGGTCTATGACGGAAGAGGTATCAAAGGTAGCGTAGTAGTCGTGTACCCACTCCATGACGTTGCCCGACATGTCGAACAGTCCAAAATCATTGGGAAGAGATTGCCCGACCTCCGCACTTTCACACGAAGAGTTGCTGGCGCAGTATTCTGCGAGGGATGACAAAAGCGTGCCATCGCTGAGTGTGACGGCCTCGCAGGAATCCACATCGTCTTCGAGGAGTTCTCCACCACCGTTCGGTGTCCAAAAAGCGGACGTGGAGCGCCCTCTGGCGGCGTATTCCCACTCCGCTTCGGTTAAGAGACGATAGCCATCGCATTCGTAGGGCTCGAAGATCTCAGAACATGTCACGAGAGCATCCGATCCTGCGCAAGAGTAGCAAAGAGAAAGATTGTCTTCGTGTTGTAGATTGTGTCGAGCTGTCACTTGGTTCGCGAAGGCGGCTGCCATATGCCAAGATACGTAATAGGCGGGATAAGAGTCGCCCAGTCCTCCAAAGGCGGGATAACCGGCATGAGACTGGTAGCCCATCATCTGAAAGAACATACCCTGTGTGATTTCTGTCTTGGATACGTATACGGGATTGGTCAAAGTTACGGCATGTGGCGTTTCATTTTCTGCTCGACCAATCTCTTCTTCGGGGGAGCCCATTACGAAAGTCCCGCTGGGAAGCTGGACGGAGGACAAAGAGAAGCCGTTCCCCAAATCGAGTTCATGTTGGCATAAGGCGAAGAGCGGATTATTGTCGTCACAATCTTCTTCGGTGATGGTTCCATCGCAATCCGCATCGTTGTTTTGGTTTCCGACACTCGGGTCGTTGTCATCGCAGTCTTCTTCCGTGATAGCGCCGTCGCAGTCTGCATCTTGGCTTTGTTCGGAGGCGAGCGGATTGTGATCGTCACAATCTTCTTCGGTGATGGTTCCGTCGCAATCCGCATCACTTTCGGTGGTCGTGGAGTCGGCGTCGCCATCATCGCAGTCTTCTTCGGTGATGGTTCCATCGCAGTCGGCATCGCTGTTTTGATTCCCGAGACTGCTGTCATTATCGTCGCAGTCCTCTTCGGCGATGATTCCATCACAGTCGGAATCATGGGTGCGCGAACCGACGAGAGCATCGAAATCGTTGCAGTCTTCTTCGGCTGGAATTCCATCTTGGTCGCAATCCCCTTTTTGGGCGGCGTCGCTGGGATCATCATCATTACAATCGTCCCCGCTGGGTACACCGTCAGAATCGGCGTCCTCAGAACCAGAAATAGAGGAACTGGCAAAGGACGGTTCGTTCTTTCCCTCTTGGCATCCGATTCCGATCATTGACCAAACAGTCCAAAAGACCATGTGTTCCCCCTGTGCGCCTCTTTCATTTCTGCCGTCTTAAGTGGGGTATGTCAATTCTACTTCGCGTGATAGCAGATTTTGTGATGATTTATGACATCTTTCAGGATGGAGAAGAATCTGACGGAGGAACCTATTGAATCATAGAAGAGAGATCGTAGATGGCATCCGCAACACGCGGACCAAATCCGAGTAGCAGAAGGTCATCCATTACGATAAGATGTCCTTTTTGCCCGGCAGGGGTTTGTTGAATGCCCGGTAACCGCAAGGCCTTGGCTTTTCCACCCAAGGATTCCAATCCATCCTCAGTCAGCAATATGTATTCAGGTTGGGATGCGACAATCACTCTCTCATCCAAAGATTGATATCCGCTGACGTTTTGCAAGGCGTTAACACCGCCGGCCATGGTAATGATGGAGGCCGCTGCGGTTTTCATGCCCGCGAGAAGGGGAGATCCAGTTGGACGTGCGTACAGAAATAAAACGCGGGACGCTTTGGGCGGGATGATTTGGCTGCGCAGTTTATCTTGTATACTCCAAACCATCAAACTTCCCTCTTTTTCTTTGTCGAGAAGGGTGGCGATCTGTTGAATGCGCTGTTCGGTCTCATTCAGATTTTTGGGACTGTTCAAAACGGCAACATCGATGCCGGAG
>JAYYRF010000201.1:0-4823 GCA_036127535.1 Myxococcota bacterium
ATCATGTGTGGCAAACGTCACGTATAGATTCTCATCCTTGGCACAAAGAAAGAATGCGATGACTTCGACGGTATGGATGCAAGAGCACCAAGCGGATCTTTCCGACGGATTCCATGAAGCAATCGATTGATTCCGAACTGAAATCCTCGGCGATAAAAGCTTAAAATTCGCACCTTCAGTCACACACAGAGAACAAGTTCACATATTTGTCACTTTTATTCTACTTAAAAGTAGGTTTATTATGAGTAACCCCTGTACCCGGAGTGTTAGAAATGCGATCGCTTTTTCTAATCGGCCTGCCCATTTTGGCGTGCTCAGATGGCATTATTAAACCGCAAAGTCCGGAGGCACTGCCTTCTCAAAGTGATGGAGTCTGCGATATATCCATAAAGAATACGTCTCCCTATCCACAAGACACAACGATGTACTACCGCGATGCGATCGAAGTGGAATTTTCAAAACGAGATGCCAGCGCATCTATTTCTTTGACGGATGCTGATGGCGTAGACATAGCGGGTGAGCAAGTTTTATCGGAAAGTACTCTTCGTTTTATTCCCTCAACCCCACTAAGATTCAAGGAATCTTACACGGCCTATATTCAATATTGCGGCAGCGAAGAGCCGGTCGCCCTTCCCTTTGAAACCTCCGCACTCGGAGAACCTCTGATCGAGGGTAACCACGCCCTTGTCGGTTCTACCTATGCCGTAAATCTTGCAAGCGGCCGGATTTTGGAGCCTGTCGGGGTTGGAGAAGTTCTTCGTGGAATTCTACAAAACACCTTCCTCGTGCAAATTCAAGACGTTGTCAATGATCAACTCTACGTTCGAAGCGCACTTTCCGTCGCCGATTCGATCGAACAAAATTACTGCGTCTCAACCATAGAAGACTTTCCCGCAGCAGATTTTTCTGAAGCGCCGTACTTCTCTCTCGCCGCCCAAGATATCGATATCGAAATTGGTGGCTATCAAAGCACGATTTATAATCTTTCCCTCAGCGGCGTATTCGCATCCGACGCATCTTTCTTCACTGAGATCGCAGGAGCCGGCGACTTCGATGGACGCGAACTTTATCCCATCATGGGTGATTTTGGTTTCGACGTAAACAGTGGCTCGGAGTTCTGCACGTTGTTGGAAACCTTCAATGTATCTTGCACCCCCTGCCCAACGGATGGAGAGAGTTACTGCCTGCATTTGGTACTCGACCAGCTCGAGGCCAATATCGAAGCACTGGACATCGACCCCGTTTGCGAGGGCAACTGTCACGAACAATGTGTCGAGAATACACCGACATGTACTGTGCCGCAAGAGCAATACGCAACCTGCGAATAAGGTCTCAAGCAAACACTTGCCAAGATCAGTAAAAAGGAGTGTGATTCGGAAAAAGCGAGACACATAACCCGACATGGTTATACAATATTCATATCGTTCCTTTGCTGAAGCACCATGAATACATTTTTTTGGCTCGCCGCCTGTGTCCATCAAGATTCATTTGAGATCCCACCCGATCACACCTCAACCTATCCAGAGATCCCTGCTGAATTAGAAGAATCCGGCGCTATTACATGTGAACAGCCCGAAAAACGCGCTGAGAATCCCCTCCTCTTGACGAACCTTGGCTCTACTTGGCAGTCACAACCCGCTTCGGGGTATACCCCTACGGAAGGAAATTGGTTTGGAGGCGAAGGCGTTGTCGTCGCGGATTGGACCGGAAACGGAAAAGCCGATATCTTTGTCCCCACCCTCGAGCAGAATCTTCTGTTTATTCAAGCGCAAGATGGCTCCTTTACCGAAGAATTTCAGCTTCGTTTTCCATCAGAGACCGCACAAATTAGTGTCGGAGGATCAGCCGCTGACTATGATGGCGATGGAGATTTAGACTTACTGGTTCTAAATTTTGCTCTTCCCACGCGATTATACGAAAATATAGGGGACGGATATTTTGTTCTGCATGAGAATATGGAGTTTCTACAGCACGATCACTACAGTCCCGGATCGACGTGGGCGGATATCGATGGTGATACCGATTTAGATCTCCTGATCCTAACCCTCGGCGAGGGGCCGAGCGGTCCGCCACCGTGGGAAGATGAAAACAACTTTACCGAGGCGGGGCCAAATCAACTGTATCAAAACCAAAACGGTCTTTCTTTTTCTCAAATTCCCCTTCCCAACCATACACCCGAGCCCAATTCGTGTTGTGCATCGATATTAGATATCGATCTCAACGGATACCCCGATCTCTACATCGTCAATGATTTCGGCCAATACGTACAGCCCAACCAGGTTTTCTTCAGTACAGAGACATCACCGTTTGAACCATCGCTAGAGTCTGATCTCACTATCCCCATGTTCGGCATGGGACTGGCCGTGGGAGAACTCAACGGCGATCTCTATCCGGACTTCCTCGCAACAGACTGGGGACGCAATTGGCTGCTCTTGTCCGATGGAGTTGGGGGTTGGTACGATGCAACCCAAAGCCAAGGTCTGATTGCACAACAAGAAGACCAACACGTTGCCTGGGGTACGGAACTCATCGACGTCGACAACGATGGTGACCTCGATGCATGGATCGGATTCGGACAACTGAATATTCCAACCCAACAGCAAGATTCTTTTGACAATGTCGGACTATATAATCCGCGTTACCAACCCGATGCCCTTTATCTCCAAGATCAAAATGGCTCCTTTGAAGATGTCGCAGAATCATGGGGTATCGATCGAAATACGATCACACGGGGCAGCGTGTGGACCGATCTCAACGATGATGGATTCTTGGACTTCCTCTCTACCGCTATCGACGGTCCGGTACAGGCTTATCTCGCTCACTGCGATGAATCGGCCTGGCTACGCGTGCAGTTACGCCAAAAGAACTTAAACACCCATGCGATTGGTGCATACGTCGAAATTTGGACTGGAGAAACGCGACAAGTCCGTTGGCTTTTGTCCGGAACCCAACTCTCCTCATCCACTCCTCCTGAAGTTCATTTTGGACTCGGAGATCACGATACGATCGATCTCTTGAGAGTCATTTGGCCCGATCGCAGCGTTTCGGTTTTTCAAAACATCCAAACGCGTCAAATTCTGACCATTCGTCGATCCGAATAGCAAGGGACGATATTTTTCTATCGTGGGGTTTAGGAAATATCGCGAAGGCTCTTGTTCTATCTCCCGTGATCTTCTACGATAAATAGAGCATCATACTCTGTGTTCCATGATTGTATATCTACTTTTCTCAACCTCCCACGCATCTGATTTTCAAAGCCTCTATGAAGAGGCGGGATGGGAACACGTCGGAACATCAAAAACGAAAGAGGGAACGGTTACCCTCCGATTCAAAGTCATCTCGAAGACCCCTTGTGTTCAAGGTAGTATCACCGTCGACACCCCCGCGAGCGTGTTGTACGAAGTGGTTACGGATATTCCAGCCATCAAAAAATTTAGCTCCGAAACGTTTGTCGCCGCGGAACTTCTCTCTGAAAACGCTACCCACCTCGAGTATTATCAACACCTCGACACGCCCAATTGGACATTTGCCGCAGACCGTTTTTGGGTCTTGCGGGCACAAAAAATTGCCCAAAAGCATACGCTGGGCATTCAATGGGATCGCTTTGAATGGAAAGAGAAATATCCCGATTTGGCGAAAAGAATCGGCACAAAACCCATTGAGCCCGTCATGAATTTTGGTGCGTGGATCTTTCAAGAGGAGAATCAAAAAACACTGGTAAAGTACTACATATGCAGTGATCCCGGCGGTAATATTCCGTATTGGATCAAGAAGAAAGCCGCTAAAACAACATTGCCCGGCACAGTAGCAGATGTAATGCGCGAAGGACGACGACGACGTCCGTAGCCTATTCCTTGATGATTAATCGGTATACCGTCGCTCCCTTTCCTTCCGATATAGACCACAATGATTGCCCGTCTTCCGAAAAGGACAAACTCTCTCCTTGCTCTTGTGGAGGCAAAGGAATGGCGCACGGTCGTTTTTTTAAAGTATTTAAGATAATTTAAACGGCCTCACGAGACCACAAAAAGAGTTGAAAGTAATTTCGTACCGCTATTCGATCTCCTTTGGGACTGATGTCCATCGCTGTAATCCGAAATGGATTGAGCCCGTCTTGCGAGGGAATTGGGAAAGAATGTACGGACTCAAGTCGATATGCTCCCTTTACATGTGGGAATTTTTTTTGAAAGAGATGGACAACCCCTCCGCGACCTTTACTCATAAGGTATAAATCTTTGTGAACCGGATCTATGGCCAGCGCTTCCACATCCTTTGGGCCGGTTTCGTACTGTAATGTCATCGTTTGGGTCTGATTCGAGGAAGGATTGTATAGGTAGACTTCCACTTCACTTCGTCTCTCCAAATTGTCTCCAACATCGCCCAAGAAGAATATCGTTGGCTCTCGCAGAAGGGTAATATCCTCCCAATCTTTTGCTTTCGCCGAAGGAATATTCACAATCCGTTCTCGTTCACCATTGGTCGAGAGGAGAAAAACCCGGGGACGATCTCCGGAGTCGTTGTGTACCCACAAGTGCTCTTTGTAGACTTGAATACCTGAAATCTCGTTCAGATCGGGGTCAGATAGCACACCCGACTTTGTAATATCCAAAACCGGACATTGCGCCCATAGGTTCGAGATAAGAAAAAACCCGATCATTGTACTGCCTCAGGACTGGTTTATCGTCCATCCCATAACACTCAAATAGCAGAAAACCTCAATCTTCCTGTTGGTTTCCCTTGAAAAGCACAGGATTCCATTGCTCTCGAATCGAAAATATGAAATAATCCTTCCATACAGGAGGATTAAATGAAGGCGCGTTTAC
>JAYYRF010000202.1:0-9851 GCA_036127535.1 Myxococcota bacterium
AGCAGTTTCGGTACCAACACACCCCACAAAAATATTTGGGTACCCGGATTTGTGATCAAAAAGTATCCGGTCACCAACCAAGACTATATGCAATTTCTCAACGATCTCGTCCAACAAGGCCACGAAGACCAGGCGATGCAACACGTACCCAAGGAACTCTTTAATATCCAAAGAGATCGAGGTGCGCCGGTCTATGGGCGAGATCCAGATGGACGATTCATTTTGGTACCCGACACAGAGGGGGATCTATGGGATCCATTGTGGCCCGTTTTGCTTATTACCTGGCACTCAGCCTGTTCGTACGCCAGTTGGTACGCTGGGGGAAAGCCTTCATGGAGATTACCCTACGAATTAGAATGGGAAAAAGCCGCTCGTGGAGTTGATGGAAGGCTTTACCCGTGGGGAAATACGTTTGACGAATCCAGATGCTGCAATTTACACAGTTCAAAAGGAAGGCAACTGCCGAGCACAATCTATGAATTCCCGGTAGACAAGAGCCCGTATGGTGTGCGAGGTCTAATGGGAAACAGCTCAGAGTGGCAAAGAGATCCCTTTCACACCAAGCCCCAAATGTTATGGGGTACCGAAGAAGAAATGGAGCCGAAAGAGAGAATATGCCGCGGTAATTCTTGGATCAACCAACCCTCACAAATCCGACTCAATCGTCGATTGAGCAATGTATCGCACGCACGACTAACCAGTCTCGGTTTTCGTATCGCACTTCCCGTCACCGCTTTTATCAGGTCAGAAGACGATGTTTCCAGCATCTGAACCCTATAATCAGGGTCTACTACGAGTCTCCTCTGTTCACTCTTTGTACTATGAAGAAGTTGGGCTACCCAACGGAGCTCCTATTCTCTTTATACACGGGGGACCAGGTGGTGGTATCAACGAGTATGCTCGTTGTTTTTTTGATCCGAATTTCTACCGAGCGATTCTCTTCGATCAGAGAGGTTCCGGTAAAAGCTTACCTTATGCATCGATTCAAGAGAATACAACACAAGACCTCATCGCAGATATCGAGAGACTACGAAAATTCCTGAACATCGAAAAATGGGTGATTATGGGAGGAAGTTGGGGATCTACATTGGCCCTGGCCTATACCATTGCCCACCCCGAACGCGTTCGAGGAATCATTCTACGGGGCGTATTTTTGGCGCGGAGCAAAGAGATTCAATGGCTGTATGGCTCATCCGGCGCTGCACGCATCTTTCCGGATGCATATTCTCTCTTTATGGATCCGTTGTCGAAGGAAGAGCGGAGTAGACCTGTTGAAAGTTACTTTCAACGATTAACCGACCCCTCTGTATCGGTTCAATCCGAAGCTGTCCTCGCTTGGAACCGCTGGGAAAGCAGCATCTCACAATTAATCCCAGACCTGCCACTCGAAGATTTTGATTCCAGTTACGAAGACGGTCTCGCGATCGCTCGCATCGAAGCCCATTACTTCACAAATGACAGTTTCTTCCCGAGTGACAACTATATCCTAGAGAATATATCGGCGATACAAAATCATCCTTGTATCATTATTCAAGGTCGATACGACATCGTTTGCCCAACCGAATCCGCATATGAGCTACACCATGCCCTTGCGCACTCCGAACTGAATATTATTCCCAACGCAGGCCACTCCACTGCAGAAACAGGGATTTCAAGAGGACTTTTGTTGGCACTCGAAGACTTCAAGTCGCTATACGACGACCCTTCTTAATCGAGTTGTGGTGGTAACGCGAAGCGCATCTCTACACATCCGTACGTTTTTGATTGCAGTTGAATCACCGTATGGAGCGGAATGGAGAGGTAAGGACAGTTTTCTCTTGGACGATTGGCAAAATACGCGTACAGCGCCCTCAAGACGGCTTGGTGTGCAACAACCAAAATATCTTTGTTGCTGTGCTCCAACTCAAAGATCACCGGCTCCAATCTTTCAATGACATCTTCATAGGACTCTCCTTGCGGATAACGATACCTCAACTTGTCTGCTTTTCGTGCGGCTGCAACATCGGGAAAGCGATGTGCGATCTGTTCGTATGTTAACCCATCACAAATACCAGCGTTGATCTCATCCAATATCTTCCATTGTCGAACGGGTGGGGATAAAGTAGAAGCCGTCATGACTGTCCGCTTGAGGGTACTGGTCCAAACTTCTCCAATCTCTTTGTTGATGAAAAAATTTTGCAGAGACTGCGAATATAGATTGCCGCGGGGACTCAAGACCGAGTCTCCACCAACCCGTCCTTCTACATTGAACACAGATTGACCATGTCGAGATAGCCAAATCGTCTTGGGGTGAATATGCAAATTCATGACAAAATTTACGATTCGAGACAGCAAGTAACTGTTGATCCGATTCAAAATTAACTGACGCCCCGCATCTATAATTTTAATCCAGCTCAACTGCTCGTCATCGATGGTTTCGTATACAGATAGATAATGTGCGATGCGCGCACGAAAATCTTCTACCGCATCTCTCTCTTGAATTCCAGCGTAGTCAGGAGACCCCAACTTGGTCTCAATAATATTCGCATCGACAATGGACTCGTCATAACAGATACTTTCAACGAAAGCCACGCGCGCACCCACCCGTTCCATTTGATCCAGTACCGATTTTCGTCTGGCCTTGGTACTGTTCGTGGCATCGTAAATCGCAACAACACCCCCTTGCTCCAACCAAACCAAAAGATCGTTGAGGGCATGCTGCGCCGCTTCTCGGCGCGCCGCCATACCCTGCTCATTTTGGTGATTAAAGAATTGGTGCGGCACTTGGGCACCAGATAAATCTCGGCGATAATTTCCCACGTTGAAGACCTTGGTTTTCAAACCTTTCCAAGAGAGATATCGAGAAATCTTACGCGCAGTGTATGTCTTTCCACGGGCCGGAAGCCCCACCATGACCAAAACCAACTTCATCTTTTTCCCCTTCTGCGCGGTGGATAAACCCCTTCATCTCGAATCCGGTATCCCATCGCCGTCAAAATGCCAAGCCACTCTTCTTTCTTGCATCCAAGCCATTGGGTTGGTTGCATCGGAATCTCCTTTGGTCCTTTATCGATTTCTTTACGTAAAAATCGCTCTAATTTCGCGTATACATCTATTCGTATCCAGCGACCGCCAACGGGAAGCCAACCCATCTGAAAGCCCAATGCGTCGGGCCACTCCAGGTGCAAGGATACACGATTTCCTGGAACGGTGAGTGAAACAGAGACCTTGTGCCAACAGGAAAGCAGAACCAATCGAAGCGTTTGAAACCGAGGCTTCAAAAATGCGCGAAAATAGAGATACCTTGAACTTTGCCCAATACCCAAGGATTTCAAGCTCCGTCCGTCCAGCCTCGTATTCGTTTTTGGCAGTTCCTGCTTTTGCACAACACCCAAGTGTTCTTGGAGCAAATAGATCAGTCCCTTATACCGCTTATTTTTGT
The DNA here is from genome assembly GCA_036127535.1 of Myxococcota bacterium. Taxonomy (GTDB): domain Bacteria; phylum Myxococcota_A; class UBA796; order UBA796; family UBA796. The sequence goes on from JAYYRF010000202.1 coordinate 3,422, forward strand.
TCGTAATATACAGAGTCGAAATCTGCTGTTTGAGCCACCTTTGCGCGAGAACAAGCAGTTCGTTTTTCTGTTTGGGCAACAAGAGATCCATACCAAATGGATGTATATTCGGTTGCGTAATGGTCTTACCTTTGGACAAGTAGGCAATTCCCACACCATTGGCTAAAATCCGATTCCCCTCCGCCCAGGAAAAGATGCCGTCCTCTACTATATTTTGAAACTCCTGTTGCGCCTTATCGCGAAAAGCCTGTCGACCCAAGGCGTGACTTTTCTTCAGGCCAAATCGCTGGTTGCTTCGTACACTGGATACAAAGGAGAAATTTTTTAATTCACCAATCTTACACTGCGCGCAATGTAGCTCATCCCCTTGAATCCGTATCTCTCTTGGCAAATCTATCGGTGTACTTTTTTTCGCTCGGTAGTCGATAAAACGCTCCGAAAGACGACGATGGAGAGAGGAGCTAATCGCCTCTTCCAATTCCTTTGTCCGACTCTGAAGCGAAACAGGATGTTCGATCCACTCCGATCGGTGGGCGATATAAGACCATGTACGAATATCCGACAACATTCGCATCAATCCTTCTATGTCTGCGTTTACATTCGAAAGTCGTCGTAGAGAGTGTTCTATCCAGCTCTCATGGATAAATCCTTGGCGTAATTGCCGAAAGACCTTCACTAAAAATCGGAGATGACGCTCCGTTCCTTCCTGTCGATAATCGGGGATACGACACACGTCCCACAGAAGCCGGATTCCGCTCTCCGTTAATTGTTTCACATCGGATATGGAAGATAGGGCGTGTAGGGCACATTCGTCTTCCATCATCCTCGAAGGCACCAACGCCTTTGAAAAGCCCGATTTCTGAAGGCTTTCTTTGAGAAGAGCCATCGAAGAAAAGTCCAAGCTCGAATTTCGATACCAAATACGAAAGAATGGACGGAAGGATTGCTGCTCAATCGCTTCGATCACATCCGGAGAGAGACTCATCTGATTCGCAGCCGATGCGGTCAGACCAAAGAATCCCTCTTTACGAAAGCGTCCTGCTCGCCCAGCGATTTGTCCCAATTCCCACGGTAAAAGATCCCGATACTCCTTTCCATCAAACTTTCGTAGCGAATCAAAAAAGACGTACCGCAATTCCAAATTCAACCCCATTCCAATTGCATCGGTCGAAACCAGATAATCGACTTCCCCACTCTCGAAAAGCTGTACCTGCGCATTGCGCGCTTTGGGTGATAAGCCACCTAAAACGACCGCAACACCACCGTGGATTCGTCGAATAGCATCAGCCAAGGAATATAATTCAGCCGCAGAAAAAGCAATAATGGCTGTACGCTTGGGGAGAGACTCTAATCGTTTTGGAGACGTATAGCTGAGCTTTGAAAACCGCGACAATATTTCGATTTCTGCAACGGGAAACAAACGCTCAATGAGGGTGAGCATACTATCGGATCCCAAAAACCACGTCTCACGCGTTCCACGAAGGTTGAGCATACGATCGGTAAAGATGTGGCCGCGTTTTGGATGGGTCGCCAACTGAATTTCATCGATGACGACAAAGGGAACCGCTCGATGAGAAGGCATGGATTCTACGGTACAAATCCAAAATACCGCCTCTTCAGGCTCAAGTCTCTCTTCTCCGGTAATCAAAGCTACTTTTTGATCTCCAACCTCTTTGCAAAGACGATCGTATATTTCTCGGGCTAATAGTCTCAATGGAAAACCCATCATTCCCGAGCCATATGCGATCAACCGTTCGATTGCTCGATGGGTTTTCCCTGTATTGGTTGGCCCCAAAAGGGCGCGCAGAAGTGTCCCACCGCCGGATTGCATCACAGCTTCAGATATTTTCGACATTGTATTAACCAAAAGAACAAAAACCAAGATATACATACGCAAATGACCACGCAACGATTTTTAATACTAAAAAAATATGAGCCGAGTCTATTTCTCCTGGTTGCTCGCCCGCATCAGCCCGATTTACGATTTATGATTCGAAAAGGATCGCTACCAAAACAGCGATGCCCCATTCACCCTCTTTTGGGAACCGCGTTGCTCGAAGGAATCGTCGATGGAGACATTTGCTGGCTCGAAAGAACCGATGCCGACATATTGCTCAAAGAGTACGACACCGATAAAGGATTGGATCGCATCTTTGAACAGATCGAAGAAGCACTCGCCTTTCTGCACCAATGCGATGCTTCGCATGGTTCTGTCGATGATGAACATATTGCGATTCGGGGGGATGGTAATGCCGTACTGATCGGTGTCGGTGAAAAGCATGGCTCGATCGAGGCGGACAGAGAAGATTTTCAAACATTAAAATCGCGCTATCTCGATCATTCACAAGGAGAGTACAAGCCTGTTCTCATACCCGTTCAACATTCTTTGGAAGAGGCTCCCGATATTCTTTTGGAAGTCCTACATGCAGCACAAAGACACCCCAGAGACAGACCTGATTATTTCGACGATCCTTCTCTGACCGATGCAACGGAGTCGTCCCAAACGAAAGATCCAACAGATTTGGGTGAACCGACCGGACAACAAAATCGCAAAGCGTTGATCTTGGGTGAGCTTTTACATTGGACACACAACCAACTTCCACTGCTCGAGCCGCCTGCAGCCGCGCCACAAGTTCTGATCGATGGTTTGTTCGGCGCGGATCCGATGCCAACGACAAACAGTATTCCTTTGCCGCAAAACGTAGACCACGCTACTGAAAATGAAGTAACAATCATAGAAGGACTCAAACGGGTTCCTGTATCTCGCCCCGTCCCTCAACAGCCTTACCGTCTCTTCTTTTTGATCCTCTTTTTGTTTGCTTTGGGCTTGTTTTGGGTTGTTTCAGGATAAACGCGATGAACCCAATCCCTGTATTGTGAAAATCGTTTTTCTACAATGCTGTTGCGCATGTCGCGCATAAAGTGTGCAAACCACGTCAGGTTATGAATCGTTGCTAACGTCGCTCCCAAGATCTCACCGATTTTAAAAAGATGATGTAAATACGCTCGGGTAAAATTCGTGCAGGTGTAACAGGTACAGGACGTGTCCGGGGGATACATATCGCTTCTGTAGCGACTGTCAGTGATCCGAATCCGTCCTTGAGAAGTATAAAATATCCCGGAGCGACTGTGCCTGGTTTGAATCACGCAATCGAACATGTCCACCCCTCGGGCAACTCCTTCGACCAAGTCCAAAGGCCGACCCACACCCATCAAATAGCGCGGCCGTTTCCAAATCATGTGCGGTGTGGTATCGTCCAGCACGGTACACATAATTTTATGTCCTTCTCCGACCGACAGCCCACCAATGGCATAGCCATCAAACCCTATATCAGAAATGGCTTTGGCCGATTTTTTTCTGAGATCTGCCCAAAATCCACCTTGAACGATTCCAAAGAGACTTTGATCTTCTCGAGAATGTTCTTCTTTGCAGCGTTTCTCCCAGCGCGTCGTACGATCGACACTCTCTGCCGCCCGATCTTTGTCTACACCAAAGGCGAGGCATTCGTCAAAAACCATCGCGATATCAGACCCCAAACGCTGTTGTACTTGCATTGATACCTCTGGAGAAAGAAACGTCTTCCGGCCATCTACCTCGTATGCAAAGGTGACACCATCTTCCGTTACGCTGGATTTCTTCAACGAGAACACCTGAAACCCACCCGAATCCGTTAAGATCGGAAGCTCTACATTCATCATTTTGTGGAGACCACCGTGCTTCTCAACCAAAGCATCACCCGGTCTTTGAGAGAGATGGTAGGTATTGGCTAAGATTATCTGCGTATCTGTTTGGGGCAAAAGGGCGGGCGCAAGAGAACGAATCGCACCTTGTGTCCCAACCGGCATAAAGACCGGTGTGTGCACGTCTCCACGATTGGTCTTTAGAATGCCGGCTCGGGCTTGTTCTTGGCTACCTACAATGTCAAAAGGCAAAAAATTCATTTTGTTCTCAATATAAATTCTATTCTTATCTGTATATCTCGTTTCAGAAAGGTTAGTTAAAATTGAGTATATTTGCTTTTTGCAATATACTACTTTCATCACTAAAGATTCAACGGATATAAACACATGGCTAAATCCAGTCGCCCCAATCGACTTCCCCCAGGACAGACGCTATCAACGCACTACAAGATAGATGGTCTTGTCAGATTGGCGGAAGGGAGAATGTTTTATATCGCGTCCAACGACCGACCGGATAACGCCCACAAATATTGCTGGGACTGTGGCTTCACCGATACCCCACAAAGCGAATCTCATTGTATAAAATGTGGCGCGCAAATGCGTATTCGAAAGTTCCTCTTATCCTCTCGATGGAAGCACGAAGCCTTTCAAGGATTTGAGCAATTCTTTAACAAAGAGCTTCACCACGGCTCGATGCTTTCTCCTCTCGATATGTTCTACGAGGAAGGAGTAATGTGGTCACTGGTCGAATGGACGGGACAAGACTTCATGCTCAACAAGTGCGCACCGCTACAAGCAGCACAGATTCTGAATCTTGCACAACGTATAGCCGGTCTACTTGCGTATTTTCATTATAATGGCATTGCCCTAGAGGAAGTCCACGCGCGCAATTTCTTATATGATGCGCAGCAAGATGACTTTGTCTTTTTCGATCCAGACATCCGGGTCATTTATGACCAGCCCGTCCCTGAAGCGGAAAGAGGACTCGAACTCCCGACACTCGCCCAAGTTCTACTGGATCTAACGTCGGTTTCGGATCATCAACTTCGTACCTTGCTTCTCAATACTATGGAAGGAAGCTACGCCTCTCCCTATGAATTTGGCCGCGCGATTGAGAAATTTATGAGCAAAGGGATTCAGCCAACCAAAATGCTGGATAACATCGCCGCGATTTCCGACGTTGGACTGGTTCGAAATCTAAACGAAGATAATTGGGGTTGGACAAACCTCAATGAAGAACTCAACCTCTTTGTCGTAGCGGATGGTATGGGTGGACACGACTGTGGAGAAATCGCCAGCCAGATGGCCGTCGATGTTATATGCGAAGAAGCATACAGCCGCATTAACGGAACCCAAGAACTCAGCTTAGGCGCTTTGGAAAAGCTTCTCGAAAATTCTTTTCAACAAGCGAACAACTCCATCAAGACATACTCCGAGAAGGTGGGATCGGATATGGGTACCACCATGGTCGCAGGACTCTTTTTGGAGAGACACGGCCAAAAATTCGCAATGATCGCCAACGTTGGCGATTCCAGAGCCTATCTCTTCCGCAACAATGTTTTGCATCAGATCTCTAAGGATCACAGTCTGGTCGCGAAAATGGTTGAGTCCAAACAGCTCACCAAAGAAGAAGCGCGTGTACACCCTCACTCCAATATTCTCTTGCGTACTGTCGGAACCGAAAAGAACGTCAACATCGACATTTTCCGAATCGCCTTGGAACGGAGTGATCTTGTTTTGCTGTGCTCAGATGGACTCTGGGGAGAAGTAGAGGATACGGATCTACAAGATGTAATCGCCCAAAGCTCCGATCTTCACAAAGCTTGTCGCGGGTTGCTCCGCAGTTCACACCTCGGTGGTGGAAAAGACAACTGCACCATTATGCTGATACGAGTCTAAACCCGACTCTACTTAAATACGCGGTCTAAGTAATCGCGTAAGTTCTTTATTTTGCTGCAGTTCTTCTGCTGAACAAATTTTGAATTGGAGTCCAAAATGAAGCACGATTGTCTAGAGTCAACATCATAACGCCGGGCGACAATTGAATAGGTGTCTTGCAAAACCGGAAACGATATGCGGTTTCGGTTAAGTTCAGATAGGAGGCGCTTGTCGCTGTCCATGTAAATGGCCAGTATTTGCACTTTTTTCTCCTTATAATCTAGCTTGACTTGATTCAAGTCTACAATCTCCTTAAATGGAACTTTGGAGTCGAAAAAATACAGAACCAGGTAGTTGGTTTCTACCGTAGGAATAGGTCCAATATACTGAGAGATGGCCACATCAGAAACACCCAACTGTTTTACAGCAACCTTTGAATTCATAGCAGGTAACAAAAAGTTTGGAGCGTAGTCTCCGGCGTCCAAAGCAAAGGTAGACGAAGCTAAAAATAATAAACTGCTAATCATCTTGCATCCTCCCGCAGGAAACAATATATGATACCCTTACCAAATATTATAGAACAGATTTCATACCATTGCCAAGAACAAAAAGGATCGCTATGGCTCGTTGGAGGTTCCATTCGCGATTTCTTCTTGGGAAAAAGCCCAAAAGATTTTGATATAGAAATCCATGAAATGGAGGCTTCTAGCGTATCAATTTTGCTCAAGGCCTTCGGTTCTACGAAACGGGTCGGTAAATCCTTTTCCGTCTTTAAACTTCACGCACAAAAAGAAGAATTCGACATTTCTTTACCGGTGCGCAACCAAAAAGACGAACCGTATTTGGGGATTCGAGAAGCGTTGCGTCGCCG
>JAYYRF010000203.1:0-4265 GCA_036127535.1 Myxococcota bacterium
AGTTTTTTATTGTTGCTCTCCGCCGTTGCTTCGGGCGTATATCTTTTTGAATGTACGCCCGGTGCACCATTGAGAGCATCTACACAGAGTCCAGAGTCATCTGCAATCACAATTCCTCCGGTAAATCCGTATACAAAGCGCGCTTTTTGGAGGGCGTTTCCTCGAAATGTTTTTTGGGTCTCGGGTGGGTCGGGAATTTGGGCATATTCTGATAGTGTATGGAATGTGAAAGGGTTTTCCTGCAGGATTTGTTGCAATTCCTTTTGTTTGCCCTTGTTGTTCGAAGCGAGAATTATTTGCATGGAATTGTTCCGTTCTGTGCGAGTAGACTTGTTGAAATGACTCTACTTTGCTAAGTTAGCATGGTACAGTAAAAGGAGTTTTTTATCATGTATGCAGCATTTGTGTCATTATTTTTTTTCGCTTGCGGAGATAGCAAACCCAAAGAGCAAAAATCAACGAAGATTTGTGACCTGAGCCTCGATGATCTAAATGGAACACAGTGGGTTTACGCCCGTGCAGTTGGCTCTGCTGAGCCCGAACCGGATGTGAAGATTCGCTTAAAATTTCAGAAAAAAGGGGACAAGCTCACGGCTCAATACAACGCATCGTCTCCCTTTGAGATGTATGATTACAAATGCATTTCCAAACCCACTGAGATCAAATGCAGCACGGTTCCAAAACCGGTTGACGTTTGTCTTGCCTATCTTGCTGCCGACAAAAAATGTACGCGAAACGCAATGGAGAAATTCTACGCGCGTACAGCAGGGATGGAGCTTGAGTTAAAAGAGATTCGCGAAGCATCGATTCAGGCCAATGAAAAGATGAACAAGTGGAAAAAAGAGAATTATTGGGAAAATCAATACAAAAAGCGTTACTCCAGTGTCGGAAACCGACTGATGGGAATCCTATACGTCAAGGTTGATCGGGACGCGTGCAACTTAGAGATTACGGACAATTTCGGTGCGATTAGCAACGGAGATTACTTAGAAGATGCTGCTGGTTTTGTGAGCACCAACGCGTTTTTGAAACACACCCAAGGAGAGTTGCTTTGGGAAGGATGTACGAGCAGTCAGTTGTATGATACACAAATGGCTGAGTTCCCAGAGGATCCCAGTACCATTAGTCGTAAAAAGCTACACAAAGTAGGGGATCCCATTAATTATTGGCTACTCGAAGAAAAGCTTCGCGTTCCGGAAGAGGAGTGTTCCTACAAATACGATACGTGGCTTAATATGCAACCGCTCCAAAAGGATCAAAAGCCGAAGGAGATCGGAAGTAAAAAAGACAAGGAATTGCTTTGGGGCTTTGCTCACACGTTTAAGGAACCGACTCCCGTTGGTCAAAGTCACATCATTGCAATGGTGATCGAAAAGAAGTGCGGGGATAAGCCCGCAGAAAAAACAATCGCTTGTAACCAAGTTCAAATCGCTAAGCCCAAAGAGAAGTAGCTCCGGCGCATTTATTTTCGACTATCCTAAATATAAAAAGCCCGTATCGGGCTTTTCTTGTTCAACCTTCTTTGGGTTCTTCTTTGCTTTGAGACTCTTGCGAGTCTTGGGTCGATTTGGTTGTAGAGCGTGTTCGACTTCCTTTCTTCTTTTTGACTTTGGCCTCTTGAAGCTTTGCAGCTGCTTCTGCATCGGGTCGAAAGATTTCGTCTATCTCTGCTTTGATCTCTTCTCGAACAATGTTTAGATCGAGATCTTTGTGATCAGATGAATGGACTTGAAGAGCATGAGACCATTCTTCTATGATGAGAGAGAGTGCTTGGTCGTACATCTTTCTTTCGCCGAATGAAAGATTCTTCTTAACTTTTAACAGTGCAAGATCGCGTAGGACTTCTGCTATCTCTGCCGGCTCTCCGGTTGCGATTTTTGTAATGTAGTCTCGATATCTTCGGTTCCAAGTTTGCGTGCTTGGTTCGAGTCCTCGAATGCGTAGTATGTTGCAGATGACTTCGATTCTGTCCAATGACATGATAGCGCGCATCTTTTGACGCGATGCGTTTTTGACAGGAACCTCCAGTCTAGAGGATATATCGGATTCATTCTTTGCATTAGAGGGAAAGTCTAGGATATATACTTCGATTTCTCCACTCAGTCCTGGTACAGATCGCTTTTCAATTGCAGAGATGCGGCCGACGCCTTTACCCGGATAAACCGCGACATCATTTATGTTAAAATCCATTTAATCCTCTTTTGGTAGTATTAATTTCGGTAGAAAATAAGCACTTTTGCCACAAAAGCAAATCAAAATGAAACAAATCCTTTCGAGTACTGCATTGATCGTCGTTACTTTTTTGGTTCTGTCTTCCGCTTATGGTGAGATGGAGGGGCCTTTCTGGGTACTGTTTCTGTCCAAAAGTATTTCTTTATTTTCCATTGTTCTGTTCTTTGCGGGGCTGTGTAGTCTCGCTCATCATTCTCAACGGCAAAAAGAGCGGGGTATGCCATTATTGTATCAATCTTTGGGTTTTCCACTAAGACAGTTATTGCGGTTTCCCCTGATGATTGCCATTTTAGTGTCTGGTACAGCGCTCCTTGGTGAAAACATCGCGTTTCCGTGGCTGCAACAAAAACTACAAACGTACTTAACAACAAATGAAATCACAATTGAAAAAGGTCAGTCTATCCCTGTCGAGTTGGGTCTGTTGTATCGGGATGATAAATCTTTTTATTTACTCGGTGAAGGATGGGTTCTTAGAGCGAAGCATCTTCGTTGGTTGGACTCGTTAGAATGTGAGGGGGCTGAATTCTACAGTGACGAGGGGTTGTATTGGCGGGCTCACTCCTTGGCGGTTCCGATCGAGAAGCCCGAATTAGTCCAGCGTTGGTATAGGGAGAGTTCTCTCTCTTGGTCATTGGAAGGACAGAAAGAGAACAAGGAATTCTACAAACGCACAACGATTCCCCTGGCGTTTGTCTTTCTGTGCTTGTTGGTCTATCGATTTGTTCTGCGCTATGCCCGTGCAATGGCCTTTTCTGGTGGTGGTGTATTGCTCTTTTGGTCGATGGTTCGCTTGGGAGATCAGCTAGAGCAATGGAGCGCTTTGGGAGCAGCTCTTTTTCCTTTTACTTCTCTTTTGGCACTCTTTGTGTTGTCGATGGTTTTTTGGAGGGAAGGATGAGGTGCTTGCTTTGGTGTGGGGTTCAATTCTTCTCTTCTCTTGGAACGGTGCTGGGTCTGTTCTTCGTATTTTTATTCTTTGTGGTTTCTGTCGAACACGGATTACACTCCATTTGGCCAGAAAGTAGCCAGCAATGGATATATTTTGTATTTCAATTTCCGTATTTTTTCTGTCTCTTGGCATCCTTTTTTGTTGTTCGAAAGATGGAGCGTCAAGGTGCATTTCTCAGTTTGATTTTGAGTGGATATACACCGCTATTTCTATCGTTTTGTTTTGCTTTTTGGGGATTTGTAGCTGGCTTGATTGGATATCAAATTTTGAACGGGGGCTTGGAAGAATGGAAGCCGTCATCGGTCTCTTCTTCTTGGATACCTTGGAACGATGGTTTCTTGGATTTGAAGCGCCTTCTGTTTTTTAATGGAACGAGTTTGGAACAGATCGAGATTCATTCGGAGTATTTATACTGTTTAGAAGAGCCCTTTTGGTGCAGTACAAAATCGCTCTCGCAAGAACATCCGATTTTGATGGTTGAGAGATTTCGTCGTATCTTGATGGTGCTCCTTTCTACGTTGGTATGTTGTATGAGTATTTGGTGGAGACGCAAGCCCTACTTTCTTCTCTCTTCCGCTTTGATTTTGGTGTTGATACATATATACTATGCTCAGTTGGTCTAGTTCTTGATACGAGTGTGTTAGGACGTATTTTTGGTGCTTGTATGCTCGTGGTTCACTTTTTATTTTTGTTGATATCTTTGGGGTGGTGTTACGCGCTGTTTCGTTCTATCCGAGCCGTAATTAAAAAGAAACACGTTCTTGGTGTCCATCATCCTGCCGCCGTCGAAGGAACACTGGTTAGCGTAGTGATTCCCGCTCGTAACGAAGAGGCGAATATTGCCAAAGCGATCCAATCGGTACTTTCGCAGGTATATACCTCCTTAGAAGTATTGGTCTTTAACGATGCCTCTTCAGATCAAACCGGTACAATTACGGATAGGATCGCTGCACAAGATTCGCGGGTTCACGCTCTTAACGGAGACGGGGCTCCTCTCCCCGATGGTTGGTTTGGCAAACCCTGGGCTTTGGAAAGAGCGCAGAAGCACGCAAAGGGAGATTGGATTCTCTTTATGGATGCAGAT
>JAYYRF010000204.1:0-6146 GCA_036127535.1 Myxococcota bacterium
GGATCGATGCGTTCCGGACCATGGTAATCTGCGTGTATATTCAAGCCAATTCCATATTCTCCTTGTCCGAGATAGTCGTTGAGAGTAAACAGAGTCAATTCGGAAGGAGGAATATACAAATCGTCTCTGGAGTCGGGTAAACAGTTCATTCTCTCCAAATAATCCCATGGTTGATTGCGGTTGTTCGTAAGCCAAACCGATAAGAGCTCGTCCAGCTCCGGCACATCCGGCACGTCGCCCAAAAATTCCCATGAGAAGTCTAAACCGTCACTCGCATACATCTGATACTGGTGATTCGAAGGTATGTCATATGGGCTCGTAATGCGCAAATCAGGACCAAAGACCAAGGCGGCTTCGATGTAAGACGCCGGTATTGCCCACTCTTGTTCGACGGAGGATGGAATTTCAAGATCGAAGACCTCTTCAAAGGGAAAAGAATCCTCCGAACAATCGCGCATTTCGTATCGTAGCAAACCGTCTTCGGACCGCACCAGTTCCAGCGGAATGGTACGCTCTTCAGAATATAAATACACTTCCTCAGGCCCAAACAGGTCACCCGAAATATACCAATTGTCATGTGCTTCCGGTCGGCTGTCTTCCATTCGATAAAAGGCGCAGTCTCCAGCACCCTCCGGTGGCTCTTGCGGCTCATGGGCCGCCCCCGACTCGGGAGGCGGATACCATCTGCGCGTAAAGGCCAATTGTATTTGGCAACGCATGACTTGCCCTCCCCATTTCATGCGCTGAATGGAAGCATCAAATCGAATCTTTACCTCGTCCGGAGCTTCGATTTCTTGTGTATCCTCGGCGATTTCTTCTGACGAATCTTGCTCGGTTTCGCCGGTTGTGTCTCCTTCGACCACTTCTTCTTCTACCGGATTGAATTTAGAGGGTTCGTACAAAGAATAGTCAGAATTCTTACAAGCAAAGAATAGTGAAGTCGCCCAAAACATAATAATACTCCAAGAGACGTTTTAGCATTTCTCTGCCGGATCTTCCAACTTTATAGGTTGAAATTATGACCTCTATCTCACAAAATAAAGCACAAGCCACCCTCCTCGGATTCGCGTTGGGTGATGCATATGGGCGAAGTCTTGAATTCCTCTCCGGAATCCGAGTGCGTACCCAAAAGGTACCCATCGACAGCTCCAATTTTATGTGGACAGATGATACCCATATGAGCTTATATGTGGCATCCGCCGTACTCAGCCTTTCGCGTTTTAATATAGACGCCTTCGGCAACGCCCTTGGCAAAGAACTGACAAAATGGCTTCACGATCCCAAAACCACCACGCTTTCGCCAAGCAACACTTGCTTACGGGGAATGCGTAACTACCTATACACCAAAGACTGGCGCCGCTCCGGTCTCCCCAATAGTGATGGATGTGGAGCGATAGTTCGTGTAAGCCCCATCGCATTGGCATATGCCTCTCCACAACTCGAGCAAGCAGCAGAAATATCCGCCATGATCACACACGGACACCCCAATGCAATCGCTGGTGCCGTGTCGACGGCTCGGTTGTTGAGAAAGGCACTCACACACAGCCGCATCGATGCGAATATGGTGCTTGAAGAAGCCAACCTGATCGAAAAGGAGTACCCGAGAGCGACCTCTTTACCCGCCGCACTCCGGGGGGCAGTACAGCAAGCTTCCCGTCAACAGATCGACTGGCTCGATGAGGCCGCGATTCCGGATGGAGACGGTGGTTGGAAGTCGCCCAGTGCACTGGGACTCGCCTTAACGGCTGTCCTTCATTTCGGAAATAATTTTCAAGTCGCCATCGACAAGGCGGCTCGTATCAACGGCGACTCCGATAGCGTTGCTGCACTCACCGGTATGTTTATTGGCGCTGTAAAGGGTATGGAAGGCCTCCCCCTCAACTGGCTCCAATTTCTACCCAATGCCAAAGAAATTGCCCAACAAGCCATTCAACTCACCAAAATATCGACACCAACGGATCACCTGGAATCATCGCTTCGCGTCATGCAAGATCAAGGCGCTCGTTTTGAATGGTTTCATCAAAACTTGGTTGTCAAAGTTCCTCAAAACAGCACCAAAGGTATTTTATCCTTGCGGAGCATTGCGGCAGATCTCGGCTTACAGCTCCAAGTGGAAGGAAACGCGGTCTCTATCGCCATTCCCCCGGAACACATTCCAGCCAGCTTCTCCAATGAAAGAGACGTTCGTATGGGGAATGCGATGGCGGAAGAGCACTTGTACGAAGAGCCAATCTCGGAAGCCGAGGTCATCGTAGAAGAGGAAGAAGAAGAGATCATCGATGTTGAAGTAATCGAAGAGGAGAATCCATTTGTAGAGCCTCCCCCCTCCCCGAGTACGCCCGTTCAAAATCCATTTACAACACAAAAAACCTCCTCTTCCACAAGGAAAGGAGACCTTGAGAACGAATACGAGACCTCGCAGACCTCTCCGATTCGCTTCGATTGGGTCGAGAGTGCGCCCTGCACAGGGAAGTTGGGCTTGACCTTTGCCCCGGGTAAACACGGCTCGGGGATGTATACGGAGAAAACTTGGAAGCGAGACCTTGAAACCGATCTTGACAGACTCCGTGCTTTTTATCAAGTGGACGCCTTATTTTCACATATTGAGAACGTTGAATTGGAAACACTGGGTATCCAAAATCTAGTTGAGGAAGCAGAAAAACGACGAATTGCCATCTTTCGAATGCCCATCGTAGACACCAAAACCCCTTCTATACCACTTGCACTTGAGGGAGTTCGTACGGCAACCACGCTGTTGAGAGCTGGATATAATGTCGTATTCCACTGCAGAGGAGGATTGGGACGAGCGGGAACCATGGCTGCCTGTACGCTTATTGGACTCGGCTTCGATGCAAAAAAAGCCATACGCGAAGTTCGTCAGAGCAGAAAAGGAGCAATCGAAAATATATTCCAAGAGACCTTTGTTTTAGAATTCCCTTCGAAATGGCGGTTAAAATGAATCTTTTAGAGGGGATACGCCTCTACCAACGGAAAGACTATCTCGGGGCTGTTGGCATATTGAAGCCTCTCATGATGCATTCTCCCAACGCGGAGATTGCCTATTATCTCGCAAGTACATACATGGCCTTGTCCGATCATCAACAAGCCAAGGAGCTGTACAAAAAAGCAATATCCCTCCGAAATGACTTTCCCGAAGCTCTGATCAACCAAGCGATTTGCGAGCAGCATTTGGGAGAATTGTTTCAGGCAGAGCAGACACTTCAGACGTTACTGACCCATTCCCCGCAAAATCCGTTGGGGACTCTCAATCTCGGAGCGCTTCTCTACGAACAAGGCCGTCCCGAAGAAGCAATCTCGTATTTAAAAGTCGCGACCGAGCATTCTCCACAGCGGTCGGAAGGTTGGTTTAATCTCGGAGCCAGCTTTTTGGCCATCGGACGGGAGGAGGAGTCCCTACGCTGCCTCAAGGAAGCCATCGATTGCGATCCCCACAATCAGGCCGCGTATATAGAAATGGCCTACGCACAGCTCTCCGGAGCACCCCAATCTCAGGCGCAAGAAACGCTGGAAACCCTAATCTCCTTGAATCCCAAGCATTCCTTTGCCCGGTACATACTCGCGGTACTTTCGGAAAAAAATCAGGATTTTGAAGGGGCGATGGAACACTTTAAACACCTTTCTTTCCAGCAATACGCCCCATGGATTGACTCATGGCAATTTGTTCAAGAATCGATGGACGACGATTCGGTTATGCTAGGCTCGACCGCCTCAGGATTCCGCAATCTACAAAATCTAACCCAACTCGATGGATTGTGTATCGAATTGGGCGTCCGCTTCGGCAACAGTCTGCGTTTACTACAGAAGTATACCCAAAAAGAATGGCATGGATTCGATACCTTCCAAGGTCTGCCAACCAATTGGCATGAATTACCCCAAGGGAGCTACAGCACCGGTGGTCACATCCCGGCCTTGGGCGATAAGATTCGTCTATATCCCGGTCGTTTCACTTATACGCTCCCGGAATTTATACCCAAAAAAGAAGGACCGATTTCGATCCTGCACGTCGATTGTGACTTATATGAATCGACCTATGATGCGTTGTGCCTTCTCAATATGTGGATCCGACCGGGCACGATCATCATCTTTGATGAATTTTTAATGAATGAACATTGGCGCCAAGATGAGTATAAAGCATGGATCGAATGTGCTCAAAAATTCGGTTGGAAGGCGAAATACGTTTCCTATAGCCTTTTTTCGGGACAAGTCGTTCTTCAGATTACATCGACCCAACGATAAAAAGGGCTTGTCCTTTACTTCGGTTCGAGAACGTATAGGTCTGCACAAACCTTTTACCACCCGAGGCCGTATGCAAACACCGTACACATCAGACATTGAATACCTAAATGACGAACTAAACTGGATCCACGCTCGTGCAAAGCGAATCCGCATCGAAATGCAACTGCAGAACAAAGAAGACTTACGCGCCGAGCACCGAAAAGCGCTCCCAGAAGATTGTGAGAAACTGTATCACGAGGAATCCAGCTGCCGCGACGAAATTGACTATCGCCTCTCGTTGGGTGGAACATTGCGGTTTCACGCGGTGTGTAAATCGTATGCTCTCAGCAAATTGGAAGAGAAGATATTGCTCGTCGCTTTGGTGTGTACGTATTCTCGAAAACACGAAAAGGCCATCTGCAGATTGGGTTCTGAATTTGGTACACTCGACATTGGCTCAGTTTTTGCCTTCCTGGGATTGACACATATCGATAGATTGCGCTGCCGAAAGGTATTTTCAAAACGCTCTCCCCTCCTCTCCAATGATCTAATCCAACTCGAAGCGGGTCACCGTTTCCAAAGCAACAGCGATATCTTTCAGGCTACTATCCAAATCAGCGGACAACTTTTTCATCATATTTTAAATCTCGAAGATATTTTCGATGACTTCGAGGAGTTCTCTTCCTTGGAAACCCCCAAAACCACCATGTCTCAAGTGGTTCTTCCACCAGAAGACAAGCAAAATATATTATCCATTGTTGAAAATAGGGACGAATACTTGAGAATGCGCGAAGAATGGGGTTTTGATAATATTATCACCTATGGCCGCGGTACCTTCCTTCTGTTCTGTGGAGAGCCCGGTACCGGAAAGACCATGACGGCGCACGGAATTGCCTCCCACCTGAACTGCAAAGTTCTCAACGTAGATATTCCAACCTTCATCGAAAGCCACGACGCACAGCGCTTTCTCCCTTCTCTGTTTCGAGAAGCCAAACTGCGGAACGCAATTCTGTTCTTTGATGAATGCGAAACCATTTTTGCCTCGAGACGAATGGGAAATAACATCATGACCATGCTCTTGACGGAAATGGAGCGCTTCGAGGGCATCGCTATTTTAGCGACCAATCTGCCAGAAGTCCTAGACGATGCCCTCGAGAGGCGCATCATGCTCAAGGTGAAGTTTAAAAAACCCGATATCGGTGAGCGACTCAAAATATGGAAGCAGCATATCCCTCCGCAAGCTCCCATCTCCAGTGATGTGAACCTTTTGGAATTGGCTGCCCGATTCGACATCACGGGTGGTTACATCAAAAATGCAATCTTAATGGCTCTTGCAGAAGTCGTTCGGGAGAAATCAACCTCCATACATCAAAGACACCTGATGAAGGCCGCACAGGTGCAATGCACCTTCAACATGAAGGGTGAGCGCCTCACACGACCCAATGTTCCGCTGCAAAACGTCATTTTAAACCGTGGAACCGATCGTCAGGTCAAAGGTCTCGTCAAAGCGATTCAAAACCATCGAACGGTCATGGAAACATGGGGATTGGGCAAACAGATGAGTACGGGCAAAGGTCTCTCCGCATTGTTCCATGGCCCTCCCGGAGTCGGGAAAAGCCATACCGCAGAGGCCATCGCACACGAATTGAATCGCCCCTTACTCCTTGCCGATTCTGGAACACTCCTGTCTAAGTATGTTGGCGAGAGCGAAAAAGCCGTCCGGTCACTCTTCAAACAGGCAGAAAACAGCAACGCCATCCTGTTTATAGATGAAGCCGATACATTCCTCACCCACCGTGAACAACAAGCGAATCACCAAGTCAGTTTGGTCAATACCTTCTTGGTTCTCCTCGAACGGCATAACGGAGTTGTCATCTTAGCAACCAATCGTATTCAATCCTTGGATAGCG
>JAYYRF010000205.1:0-3441 GCA_036127535.1 Myxococcota bacterium
CAAATTATTTGTAGTGGGTGTGCCCCACCCAAGCAGAACCAAGCGGGTTGGATCAATATAGAGGACATTTCAATGGAATGGGATCTACCCGAAGGCGATCCCCTCATATTCATGCTCAACAAACGAAAGAAGTGGCTCAAGTCACAAGAGGATCCACCTGAAGCGTTGTCCAATAAAACAGATATTTGCATGCTCGTAGACAACGGGTTTCGCAAAGTTCGTGACGAATACCATTGGAGTATACAAGATGGTCATATTCATGTTGCCCCCGATGGGGATACATGGAAGATAAAATCCGCAAAGAAACCCTCCTCACCCGCCTCTAGCACGTGGAGATGTGATATTCAATACCCAAGAACCGAAGGGACTCCATGAAGAAACTCTACTCGATTCTCGGAAACTCTCAGCGATTGGATGGAGGAGCCATGTTTGGTAATGCACCCAAGGCTCTTTGGGAGCGGTGGACCGACGCGGACGATCAAAACCGGATTCAACTGGCTTGTCGTTCCCTTTTGGTCGAAGATGCTGGTAAAGTGATTTTATTTGAAACAGGGATTGGTGCATTCTTTTCACCCAAATATCAAGCGAGATTTGGCGTTATCGAAAGAGAGCATGTCTTGCTCCAAAACTTGAACGCCATCGGGTATAAAGACAGTGATGTAGACCTCGTCGTTCTCTCTCACCTGCACTTCGATCACGCTGGAGGATTGTTGACGCCTTTCGAAGAAGATAAAGAATCCTCTTTGTTGTTCCCAAACGCTTCCTTCCTCGTCTCGGAGCAAGCTTGGGAACGCGCCAACAATCCCCACGCCAGAGATCGGGCGAGCTTCATTCCTCGATTGCAACATCTACTGAAAGACTCGAAACGCCTCCATCTCTACAGTGGTGAAAACAGCCCTATCTTGGGACCAGACTACACATTTCACTACAGCAATGGCCACACTCCTGGACTGCTCTGTACGGAGATTCAAACCGAGATCGGCCCCATACTTTTTGGCGCCGATTTAATTCCGGGGGTACCATGGGTTCGAGAGTCCATCACAATGGGATACGATCGATTTCCGGAATTACTCATCGATGAGAAAACCAAACTGCTCGCACACCTTTATCAACGAAATGGCTTTGTGTTTTTTACGCACGATCCCGACTGTTGTATGGCAAAGGTCACTAAGAATGAGCGCGGTCGTTTTACCGCGGGGAAGCAAAGACCATCTCTTCAGGGTCTGTTCGCATAATGGATCTATGGTCGAGTCTCCAAAACGAACTACGAGATCAGATCGATCCATCCGTCTTCTCTAAACTCTATCAACGGATATCGGTCGATCCAAACACCTTTTATACACGACTCCAAAAACAGAAACTCGTCTTTTGCGCCTATGAAACCGGGTATGCTCCGCCGCGTCATGCGCTCATGCGAAGCGCCCAATCCATCCGACAAGGGCATTCATCCAAAGCGGCTCTTTCCGGTCTCTTATCTTCGTTTCATCCCATATTGGTCATCCCCTCAGAGATCAGCCTACTCCTGATTCAACTGCAACTTTGCCAAAAATTATCATTGATCTATGGAATCGATCCGCATTCTCGCTTTGGTCGAAATCAAATGATAGCCGCCTTGCTATTTGCCCATCAACCGTATCATTTGGTTGACGAGATAGGAAAAGAAGAATCCTTTTGGAGAGAAAGTGGTCGTCGTCTCCTTCCAATCATCATAAAGAAGGGTATAAAGAGAAGGCTGATTCGTATAATTCCTGGAGTCGGCGGAATTTTGTCCTACAGAGAATTGAACCAAATTGGTAAGAAATTAATCGCTTGGTATGATAATCAATATCAAGAGTCCCGATCTGAAACCCCCATCCTCAAAGCACAAGAAGCTACGCGTTCAACAAGGAAGTTATGAGTCTTACATCCATCTTAAAAAGCTTTATATGGCCTTCCCCATTGAAGAGCGGACAAAAGGCACCCAGAATCTCTCTCACCTCGCAAGACGGCGCATGGATAAAAAGTGAAGACTATCATGAGCGATGGAATATGATCCTCCTGTTTGTTCATTCCTTGGAAGATGCGACGACGGTTGAATGGATAAAGGAATACGATCGAACCTACGATACAATCTTGGAATCCAAAATATTCATCGTGACCAATATCGGAACCAAATCGCTAAGAGAGTTTCAAGACAATAACGATATTCAAATCGATCTTCTCTATGATCCTCTCAGCATAGAGGCGAGAAGAATGGGCATGTCACACAGAAGACCAATGACCAAGAATGGCATTGTGTACATTTCCAAAGAGCAAAAAGTCCTATATGCCACCCACACCCAAACGTCCGCCCAAGAACTCATCCAAACTTTGGGCTTAGATGTCCGTAAAGAAAGCACAGACGAAGAAGCGATTCCCTTTATCGAGACCGAAGAGACCATGAAAAAACTCAAAGCTGGATATATACTGATCGATGTTCGAACCCAGTCTGAGTATGACGCACACCATGTTCCAGGCTCAAAGCATATCCCTATAGACGATTTGAGCGCGAAATTAGAATCCCTATCGCAACAAGATAGACTCATATTCATCTGTCAAGCGGGCGGTAGAGCATACTCTGCGGCAGAGCTTATGCGCTCCATCGGAGCCCAAGATATTTTTGTCGTAGAAGGCGGTATGAGTCAGTGGAGTGGCCCACAGCGGAATCGAATCCGATAATCACACGTTGTACTTATATAGAGGCTTTTCATTTACCCCGAATGGCTAGAAACAAATTCAAAAATAGGATATAATAGAAACGCCTTCTCCTCATATCCTACCGCAACAACACGACGTCTACACTGTGATCGAGTGTTATGCAATCCTCCCCTTCCTTTGGCTCTCTGATGAATCAAATCGTACACGTTTATCTTGCCACCTCAAATGCAAGCACCGATGGCAGCATGCTGTCTCTAATACTCGACGCAGATATTATCGTTCAAGGCGTTCTACTCATTCTTTTATTGATGTCTGTCTGCTGCTGGGTCATCATCTTTAAAAAGCTTCGTAGAATCATATCTGCCCAAAAATCAACCCAAACCTTTGTCGATTTTTTTTGGAACGCGCAACAGATTGAAGACGTCTATAACAAAATAGACGAGTTTTCCGCTTCTCCAGTCTCCTCGGTCTTTTCGAAAGGATATATGGAACTTAAAAAACTAAATCGCTCCAAAAACAGTGACATTGACATTGGTGCCAACATCGAGCGCTCCATGAGGCGAGCGACAGCCGCCCAAAGAACCGATTTGGAATCCACCGTCATCTTCCTTGCCACAACAGGCTCCACAGCACCATTCATTGGTCTTTTTGGTACGGTTTGGGGAATATTAAGAGCGTTTCAAAAAATTGGAGAAACCGGTCAAGCGAGTATTCAAACGGTTGGCCCTGACATCGCTCATGCCCTAATTGCTACGGCTGTTGGAC
>JAYYRF010000206.1:0-2538 GCA_036127535.1 Myxococcota bacterium
TTTGGCTTCGGGGTCGATTTACCACCAGCGATGAAGAACTGCGGGTACCTGCATTGCCACCCATTACGCATATCATGTTGAATACAGTCAATGCCGTGAATCTGCATACGGTTCGAACCGAGCGCTTTTCGGGTCAGGGCATACCCAACCAAGAGATCTCTCTTTTGAAAAAACCGCTATTCCTCCATCGTTTGGAGTCGGGTCGTAATCTTTTTCCCCGCATAGACCGCTTTCGAGACATTCGTATTTTGGTAGAACACGAAGGACGAAAAGAAGAGTGGAGAGAGGTGAGCGATTCTGAAATGTTGGTGTGTACGAAGGACGACAAGGTCTTTACCGTCGATACGGTAGAGGGAATCCTGCGTTTTGGAAACGGTATCCGGGGTGCCATGCTTCCGGTAGGTTCGAATAATATTGTCGTCGATGTATATCGTACGGTTCCCGGTGCAAAGGGGAATGTTAGCCCAGGCGCGGTAAACGTGTGTGACTTTAATGGCATTTTGGACGTTGTGAATCTTCTTCCGGCAAATGGTGGAAAAGACGCGGAGACGGTGGATGAAATTATTCGTCGAGCCCCCAGTCTTTTAACAACGCGCGATCGCGCGGTGACAAAAATTGACTTTGAGGTCATTGCAAAGGAAGCATCCGCAGAGGTTGCACGTGCAGCTTGTCTCGGTCTGATGAAAGAAGATGGCGACGTTTCGATTGTAATTTTGCCCAATCGTCGAGAAGGAGAAAGAATCCCCAATAACTTCCTCTCTGGCGGCCTTCGAGATCATGTATCCGCTTATCTCAAGAGACGCTGTTTGATTAACGTCAATCCGGTTGTGCGATTGGCAGAGTTTAGGTCGCTGGATATCAGTCTCACCCTCCGTCTTCGGCCTAATTCCAATATTATTTTGGTTCGAGAAGAGGCTGAGAAATGGATCCTCAATTTCTTAGATCCCTACACCGGTGGCCTCGATCGAGAGGGTTGGCCTTTTGGCGGAACGTTATATGCGCAAGATTTAGCGCGAATGGTGACGGACATAGCCGACGTGCGCCACGTTACACTGGTTGAATTGTTCGATGGGTCCAAAGAAGATGCGCGAGGTAACCCCGGTTGGGAAACCCGTTTGGGTGACGGAGAAATTTCCCTGGAGGATCATGACCTCTTCGTGGTACGCAGGATACGCGTACGAATTGAGGAGGGCTATTGATGCGCAATCTTCCTGCACTGAACAATGCGAGTCTGAATCGCTATAGTGGCGAATACAAATACATTGAGGACGTGGTTCGGATTCGCTATCCAATTCGCGCTGCTCGCACCTATCTCCGGCGCAATTTAGGGAACCCAATTCACATTCATTTGGTAGAAGTAGATCGCGGCGAAGATCTCGGCAATATTCGACGAGCAGAAGTAATATCGGCAGATGGTGCACCGACGGTGGAAATCAATGTACTTCGAACTCTGCCAGACGGATCGCCCGCGTCTTTTTATACGCCCCTGGAATTTGTCGATATCAACACGGAGGTGGTCACCGTAGACGGCTCCAATGTTCCACCATTGCAGAGTTCTTCGATTATTGTTCTGTTTGTACCGGTTCGTTCATATCTTCAATTTCTTCCGGGAATATACAGTGCAAGCGCGCCGGTGATGCGCAGAGATGTCACACGATACGACGAACGCTCGAAGCGAAGACTCGGTGTAAAAAATCAAGCACTCGTATCCAAGGTCGAAACCGAAAACAGCGAAAAATTCCGAAATTTTATGCTTCTGTTTCACCATATGCAAACGACGGTCATAGATAAAATCGACGATATCGATAAGTTGATCGATCCATTAACGGTCGATCCGGTCTTCTTGCCGTGGTTGGCCTCGTGGCTTAATTTTCATCTCAATTCGTCGTTGCCATTGCATCAGCAGAGAGAATTGGTTCGCAGGGCAATTCTTTTGCAACGAATTCGCGGTACGCGGTACGGTGTTGCAGAGATGGTTCGGATTCTCACATCCGCTCCCGTGGACATCAAGGAACGGCAAAAGCCACAAGCCTTCGTGCTCGGGAAGACCGTTCTGGGGGGTGGCAGACGCATCGAAGATCGATTTATAAAGGATGAGCCCGCGCCGAGTTTTATGCTTTCACCGTCTCGAAAATCGATTGCTTTCTTCGTGATACAATTGGAGTCGATGAAAGCATTCCGCAATCGCTTCGGAGAACGAGGGGTCGACATCTTACGTCAGATTACACAAATTGTTAGTCGAGAAATGCCGGCCCAGGTGGTATTCACAATTGAATTCAAATCCGAAGAGACAGAGTAATCTACTTTATATGAAGTCGTTTAGAGACAACAAAACCGATACAAACGTTTAAGAGAAGAATATGATCAAAGAAAATTTAAAAAGACTCCGCCCGTTCGAAGGACTGTGTGTTACCGCACAGGACTTGTCTTCGGAACAACAATATCATCGGAACAGTATGGCTCGTCACAGTTTGAACATGCACGGCTTTGGTATTGTGCAAGGACTGGTTGTCGATATACAGCATCGAAAGAAGTCGT
>JAYYRF010000207.1:0-5988 GCA_036127535.1 Myxococcota bacterium
GTCGCCCAAGAATTGTGTCTTTCTTTGCCCAGCGGGGGAGAGCCAGAAATCGAACAAGATCTCTTTGATAAGGTTGTGCTTTATACCAGTCTTCTCGCTGTACCGGTTCGTCGCGATTGGGAAGATAAAAGTGTATTAAAAGGAAAAGCATTGTTTAACGAGATTGGTTGTGCTGGATGTCATACGCCCAATCACACAACCGAAGCCCATTTTTTTACGGAACTATCCCATCAAAAAATTTGGCCTTATACCGATCTATTGCTACACGACATGGGAGACGGGTTGGCCGACGGCCGCGCGGTCTTCGATGCTTCTGGGCGGGAGTGGAAGACGCCGCCACTTTGGGGAATTGGATTGGTAGAGTCGGTGAATCATCACACGCGCTTCCTGCACGACGGGCGCGCGCGCAATCTAACGGAAGCCATTCTTTGGCACGGTGGTGAGTCCGCGGCCGCGCAAAAACGCTTTATAAATCTCTCAGCCGACGAGAGAGAGAATGTTCTAACGTTTGTGAAATCGCTATGATCTTATTTATTACCTTCGCATGCACTTCTGGTCAGGTAGATGATTTGCGAAAAGACCTTTTACAATCTTGGGGAGAAGACGTCGTCGTTGCAAACGGTCGTTTGGCTTCCGATACGGCTCAGACGCTGTATGTGCAGCACCAACATTTCTGCCTTTCCCCCGACGAGGCCGGTTTGACGGAGCTACAAACTCTATGGTGGCAAGCTAGGGGATACTGGAAAGAAATAGAAGTCTTTAAATTCGGTCCGTATAAAGACGAGCTGCGCTTGGGGCCGAAGATCGATTTTTGGCCCGTTCGGGTGGGTACGATCGAAGATATTATCGCCGGAGATGCCGAACTCACGGCAGCCTCTCTCTATGGAATGGGGGCGTCTTCGAAAGGTTTCCCGGTACTGGACTATTTACTGTATAACGATCAAGCTCTAGAGCGCATGCAGTCGGAGCCGCGATATTGCCAATTGAGCTCTGCCGTTAGTGAGGAATTGCATGTGCGGGTACAAGAGTTTACGGACGCTTGGGATCCGGCGAAAGGAAACTATGTGGCCCAACTTACCGAAGCCGGCTATGTAACATCTTCGTATCCCTCATTGCAGCATTCTTTGGCAGAGGTCGTGAATCGAATGGGGCATACGGTAGAGAATATTCGCATGGACAAAATTTATACGCCTTTGGGCGTTGAGATCGATTCGACTCAGCCTGATAAGCTCGAGTCACCCTACAGTGGCCGATCCTTTGAGGACATGCTGGATAATTTACGCGGTATTCAAAAACTCTATGAAGGTTCGGGTACGACCGATGCATTGGGATTAAAAGAACTGCTGGCACAGGAAGGGTACGACTATGACGAAGAGTTCTTGGGTCTGATGCAAAAAAGTATGGATTCCATCCGTTCGTATACCAATCCCATGATAGAGGTGATGGAAACCGATCCAGATGCTTTGGTTGCGACAGCGGAACAATTGTCCGAATTGCAAAGTTTCATACAGACCGATATCATCGGAGCTCTCTCTTTGACGTTGAGCTTTAACGACACCGACGGTGATTGAGCGATTAAAGGGAGCTTCTCGACCCGTCGATTCATCCGGAGTTGGTTTTTTTCGAATGGTATTTGGCTTGATCATGCTGTACTCGACCATTCGATACTGGTGGAGGGGGTGGATAGACGAGATACTGCTTGATCCGACGTATCATTTTACGTATGCGGGCTTTTCTTGGGTTAAGCCGCTATCGTATACGGGGATGCATTTTCTCTTTCTCTGTATGGCGATCTCGGCGCTACTCGTCGCATTGGGCTGGCATGTTCGTCTTTTTTCAGGATTATTCTGTTTGGCGTTCACCTACATAGAACTCATAGAAAAGTCGACCTATTTGAATCACTATTATTTAATTAGTATCCTTTCTTTTCTATTTGTTCTCATACCGACGTCCGGCTCTTTTTCTCTTGGTCGAGAGAAGAAAGATGTTGCGTGGTGGGCCTACGGTATTCTGCGATTACAGGTTGGATTGGTTTACTTTTACGCTGGATTGGCAAAGATTGGGAGTGATTGGTTTTTACACGGACAACCCCTACAAACGTGGTTACAGGCGTACCGAGACTGGGCAATTATTGGTCCAGTTTTGGCCGATTCCAACGTTGCTTTGGCCATGAGTTGGGCAGGAATGCTGTTTGACCTAACCATCGTGGGTTGGTTGTTATGGCCGAAGACCCGTCGTTGGGCATATATGGTTTTAATCGTCTTCCACATGAGCATTTGGCTATTGTTCCCAATAGGGGTTTTTTCGTTGGTGATGATGGCGGCGGCGACCATTTTTTTTGATCCCGATTGGTGTGGAACAAATACCCTGAAACAAGAGGGAACACAGCATCTGAAAGGACTGAGTTGGCTTATAATTATACCGTTTATGCTTTTGCAAATACTACTACCGTTACGGCATCACTTGTACTCGGGACACGTCAATTGGACGGAAGAGGGGTTCCGATTCGCTTGGCGGGTCATGTTGATTGAAAAAGCCGGTTTTTTGGAGTACCGTGTTCAAATGAACGAGAGAGACCGTATGTTGGTTCATTCTCCGCGCAAAGATTTGACGCGCGTGCAGTATAAAATGTTGAGCACACAACCGGATATGATCGTGCAGTATGCACACCAAATCGCCGAACACTACAAAGAGAAAGGATTTTCCGGTTTGAGAGTCTATGCGCGATCAAAGATTTGGTTTAACGGACACGCGAGTCAGACATATATAGATCCAAGTATTGATCTGCTGTCGATCGATATGGACATGCCACGTGCACAATGGATCTTGCCACAGAATTCTGTACCGAAGTGAAAAGGCGGAATTAATCGCCTCAAGGCGAAAGATTGGATCGCGAACAGATGTCTCTCTTCTGAAAAAAATATTTGCTTTGATGCAGATCAAATGCTGCGAAGAACGCTTTAGATGTGAGAAAAATGAGAGAAGCGTATGGAGATCACGAGGGCTAAATTCATCATAATAAGCAAGAGAAGAGCCTTTTTAACGTGTCGTCAAAGAAGTTTTTTACCCAGAAAATAACCTTTTTTTTGCTTCTTAACTTGATAATGATATTCATTATCATTATATCAGAGTCTTAAGATTTTGATAATCATTTTCATTATGGTATAAATAGACCGAGGAGACACAATGCTATTTTTATCCCTTTTACTCGCTTGTGGAGACAGTAAAGACAACGACACCGCAGCGGAAGACACAGCCGTAATCGACGAGCCCAGCGGTGAGCCAACAGATGAGCCCAGCGGCGAGCCAACAGATGAGCCCGTTGAAGTTCCTGAAAGCTACGAATTCGACAACGCAGACGGTGACAGCACCCTTTCATATTCCGGACAAATTGCACGCCACGCGCTGATATCCTCCCTGAAAGGATACATTGGAAACATGACCGGCAAGATTGCTGATGGTAGCTATGCTCCAACCGCAACCGCCGATGTCGTCGCTGATTTAAATTTCTACTTTGATTGCGATGGTGATCTTTGTACGGATTTGACTGTCGGCAGTGAAACCACCGTCCAGCAAACATTGAGCGACATTTCCAGCGGTAAGAATCTCGTTGGCAAAATCGCAGGAAACGACAGTGCTACCGACCACAAAGATTGGACGGGCGGAGATTTTAAAGGGTGGAACGGAGCTGAATCTCCAGAAGCTCTTGTTCGCACCTGGTTCGACATGCTCGCAGCAAACGCTGTTGATCAAGTAAATGGAACCTTTGCCGACGACCCGGAAGGCAACACCATCGAAGCGGTATACCTCACGCCAGACGGACACGACCTCAACCAGCTCATTCAGAAGTTCTTACTCGGTGCGATCACTTTCTCGCAAGGTGCCGATGATTACCTCGACGATGATACCGACGGGAAAGGCTTGCTCGCTTCTCACATTCAAGCAGAAGATAAGACATACACACCGGTTGAGCACGCGTGGGACGAAGGCTTTGGATACTTTGGAGCCGCCCGTAACTATATCGATTACACCGACGAGCAGATCGCCGGTGGCGAAAGCATCGACATAGACGGTGATGGACTGGTAGATCTGAAGTCAGAAAAGAACTGGGGCAACTGTGTGAATGCCGCCAAGCGCGACAAAGGCGCGGTTGTAGCGACAGACTTCACAACACAAGCTTGGGAAGGTTTCGCTGGTGGTCGTCAATTCCTTCACGAAACACGCGGAACAGAGCTTACCGATGATCAAATCGACACTCTCAAGGATTATCGCAACGAAGCCGTAAGCGCTTGGGAAATGGCCGTATCTGCCACAGTCGTACATTACATCAATGATGTATTACAAGACATGGGTAAGTTTGGAACTGCCGATTACAGCTTCTCAAATCACGCGAAGCATTGGGGTGAAATGAAAGGGTTTGCTCTTGGACTTCAGTTCAATCCACATTCCCCTCTCAGCGACGAAGATTTCGAAACGTTTCACTCCTTGGTTGGAGACGCACCCGCTCTTTCTGACGATGGTGACGCCCAAATTGAAGCGTATAGAGCCAATTTAATTGAAGCCCGTAGCATCTTGGGTACGAGCTATGAATTCGACGCCGATAATCTCGGCGATGACGGAGGTGAAAATGGATGGTAATCGACTATCCTTTCTAACATTAACCACGATGGCGAGCTTGGTTCTGATTCAGAACCAAGCCTGCACTCAGGACGAATCCAAGAGTCCTACAACCGAAACTGCTGCGGAAACCGCGGCGGTTTCTGACGTTTTAGCGGCAATAGGACCAAGCGTAGTTTTACCGACATTGGAGCGTTTTTCAAACGAGCTCTCTGTCTTAGAAGAGAGGCTCTCTTCTTTGCAGGATTCTTTGGGTAGTGCTGGCTACTTCGACGCCCAAGCGGAAGCGCAAGCGCAATGGGTTGCCACCATGTCCGTGTGGCAAGAGCTGGAAGTGATGCAACTCGGTCCTGCGGGAAGTTCCATGAAGTTTGTTGGCGGGGAAGATATCCGCGACCAGATCTATTCATGGCCAACCGTTAATCCGTGTCGTGTCGATCAAAGAACGGCAACGGAAGCGTGGACGGATTCAGACTTCTTTACCGACAACTTGGTGAATGCATACGGCTTGGACGCGCTAGAGCATCTCCTATTCGCATCAACGGATTCAGAATGTCCCAGTCAAGTGGCACCAATTTCCGATGGAGCTTGGGACGATTTGGGCGAAGAAGGAATCCAAAACAATCGTGCGGATTTCGCCTTGGCCATCGTTCAAGAACTCCAAATCCAAGCGCAGAGTCTGACCGATGCATGGAGCCCAGAAGATGGAAATTATTCCGCTTTGCTCTCCGTACAGACGGCAGATTCACCATACGCGAGTGAAACCGAAGCGCTCAATGCCGTCTACAATTCTTTGTTTTACTTGGAAACCAGTACCAAAGATCGAAAGTTGGCTCTTCCTCTTGGATTACGCGATTGTGCAGAAGACCTTTGTTTAGACGAACTCGAAGGCTTGGCGAGTCAAACGTCTCTCCTGTCTGTACGCTCCAATCTCGTTGGATTTCGAAATCTCTTTACTGGAGGTGAGGATGCGGGAATGGATGATCTTTTGACGGATATTGGTCATGGAGATCTGAGCGAACAAATCCTAAGCGATATCGATGCGACGATCTCACTTGCTGACTCGATAGACACGCCTTTGAAAGAATTAATCGTGGACGATACCGATACCGCAATGGAGTTTTACGATTCTTTGGCCAAGGTAACGACGGCACTAAAATCAGATTTAGCAACGGTTCTTCAAATGCAAATTCCATCGGAAGCTGCCGGAGACAACGATTAAAATCCGCATCGAGGTCTCTCTATGTTAGAGAGACCTCGACTGCGTTTGGTTGCGGTTGAGTAATTGAAAAGACCATTGTATGGATAATGTAAAGTGCTAGGTGAAACCGGAAATACAGAACTCTTATTAGTCCTGCTCGATCCCTTCAT
>JAYYRF010000208.1:0-7085 GCA_036127535.1 Myxococcota bacterium
ACACGCGGATCTCCCAAATAACCCAATCCAACACAGGCTCCCAATGCTTGAACGCCTTCAAAATCCAGGGCTCGCAGTAGTAAGAGGAGATAGGAAGATCCACCGTAACGGCCGACGATCTCCCCCAGTGTCTTCGACGTGAGTTTACTGGGTTTTGCCATTGCTTGGGCTTGTTCATCCAAACCACACCATTCGCCCAAAAGCAACAAAGCGACGGCGGTTACTTCGGTCACTTCCGGCATATTTAGACAGTTCATCAATGGTTCGATAACCGTTTTGTCCCCGATGCGACCCAGCGCGGCGATGGCGGCTTTGCGGATCCGAAGGGGTGTTTTGGGCTTCAGACATTCCAGTAAAGCGGGAACTGCTTGCTTCTCTCGACGCCATCCCAAAACCTCAGCCGCCAATGCCACACCAGGCGTTCGCTCTTTCAATTTTTTCAGTAGTCCATCGACTAAAATCATGTTGCGCGACCGTGACAAAGCAGCCATTAGAGCCCTTTGTGTTCGATGATTGCCCGTATGATCGCGATCGAGCATCAGAAGAAAATTTTCCGCCGCTTTGTAAGAACGATGACTCGCCAATAAATCTGCGGCTGCAATATATCGGGCAAGATTATGGTTCGAAGGCAGCGCGGCCACCGCGATCAACTTTCTCTCCAAGCGATTCATCTCTTCGACAAGTGCATCTACGATGGTGTCGTTACACGCAGCGACAGCCATCCGATGCGCTCCGATTCTTCTCTCAAACAGATCGGCATCCCTGCGATGATAAGGTGGTGAAGCGCGCTGGGCACGGGCACGCAGACGCGCGTGTTCTTGGCTTCGTTCGAGATGCCACGATAAACTCGAAGCGGGATTCCCCAAAAGAGCATCCGCAGCCGATACACCGATGGCCAAATCCAACGATCGAAAAATATCCCGGGCATAGTAGAGAGATTGTGGATCATCTCGTCCCATTCGAATCCGAACCCAAGCTTCTCGAATCGGAAGCTCCATCAAGCGAAAGCAATCTGCGATAATACGATAGGTGATTTTTGCACTTTGCCTTTCGCCTATCATCCACAACAAGTCGGTTTGACGAAGCCAAATTCGAGACCTCAACTCCTCTTCTTGCTCATTTTCCGCAAGTTTGAAAGCGTTTTGGTAACATCTCTCCGCTGCACCAATCTGTTGGGCACTGCGATGCAAATCTCCTTGCAACATCAAAGAATAGATCAAGCCTTCGTTGAGATGAAAGCGCCGAAGGATGGGATCCGCCTGATCCAAACAGGCTTTGGCTTGATCATACTCCTCAATATAAATCAGCCCCTCGGCTTGCAAGCACAAAGACATGGCAACGAGCTTTTCATTCTTACAAGAGAGAATAATCTTTTCAAAAATAGACGTTGCCCACGGCTCTTGACGGATAACCGCGATTTTACCAATGCAAAACAAAGCCTCAAAACCATTAGAACTCTGTTCTAAAATCGCCGCATTTTTTTCTGCTGCATCATGGAACCCAAGTTCTATTTCCAATTCGATCAGCAAAAGACGCGCCTTTGGACAGGCCTGAAAAAAGGAAAACTCCTGCCCTCTTTGAAAGAAGGATCGCAATAGTTCACACGCCTGTCCTCTTTGATTCTGCTTACGCTTGTGATTGGCCAGCGTGTAGACGGCCGCTTCGACCAAAGAGAGTTCTTTGGCACCGTGCAGATCATTCACACGTTGAGAGAGAAATGTTTCCAAGGCACGCACATAGGCTTCAGACGGGTTCTTGGTGCAAAGGAAATCGACATCAACCGGTAGATCTGCTGGATGTGAGGTGGGGAGAGACAATTGTTCAATCGCTTGAATATACATCGTTTCATACGACTCTTGACGCATGCGTAGACAATCGCCGTAAAAAACAAGTGCCTTTGGCCATTTGCTCCATCGGTCGTAGGCTTCGGCGAAAGAGAACATCGCCTTCTCTAAATCCCCTTCTCGCATCGCTCTTTCGACTTGCTCTAGTTGGTGAAAAGCGGGATTCGACTCAAATTCCGCCCGTATACTTCTCTGCCGCTGGAGATCGCTCACCCCTTCGTCGAGGATGTACAGCGTCGCGTGAAGCCAAGAAGAGAAAGAGGAATGAAGCGGTGTAAATTCTCCCTCGTGCCAACTACCAAATAGATGCGTACCATCTCTATCGGGAGCAAAAGCCCATATATCGTTTGGACGTGGCCCTTCAGCGAACAAAATCAACTTTGGATATTGAATGGATGCAGAGGTAAATTGCTCGAGCGGACGCAGATTCAGAGCGCCGCGAAAAAGAGTTGCTCCGTTGTGTTCGGATAAAAACTGAATCAGATCAGCGGGTAACGCAAAACCCAGCCTTTCGACGGTTAGGGGGATTGTCCCATCTAAGGGGGGACCAAAAAGCTGATGGACGCTCCGTCTGTACTTTTCAACGATCGATTGAAAATAAGAAAAGTCGCTAGGGACTACGGAATTTGGCAGGGGTGTTTCCATAAAAAATCTCTTGTCATGTCAAGTCATATTCCTACCTTAGCATGAAAGTTTTCCCCTGTTTACAAGAAAGTGTATCTCCGTATAGATTTTTTTTATTCAAACCAATTACTTTGAATCCATGCTCGCGTTTATCTCTCTGCTTTCCTGCCAAGAACGACTCCCTGTCCCCAAAGTCGCCGCTTC
Source organism: Myxococcota bacterium (assembly GCA_036127535.1). Taxonomy (GTDB): domain Bacteria; phylum Myxococcota_A; class UBA796; order UBA796; family UBA796. The sequence goes on from JAYYRF010000208.1 coordinate 2,673, forward strand.
GGACGATGCCGGTATCGCATGGTATCAACTGCTCCGAAAGGCATCTCACAACCAAGATGTGGACTACGCGTTGATCAAACGCCAAAGAATCGTACTCGATCAATACATGGTTTGGCTCGCGCATCATGGGCCACGAACAGAAAAATATTCCATACGGGAGGAAGATCGAAAGATTGTATTCTATGCCAACGCATACAACGCAGCGGTTATCTACGCGGTTTTACAAAACGAACCAATTGAAAGCGTACAAGATGTCCACAGCGGTTCTTTTCGGTACTCCAACAGCGGATTCTTTCTCGGACAGCTCTTTTTGATCGACGGTGAATGGATGAGTCTCTTCCACCTTGAGCAAGACTTATTCTTGAGCCAATTCCAAGATCCTCGTCTTCATGTCATGCTCAATTGTGCCAGTAAAGGTTGTCCTCCCGTACGATATTGGACAGAACAAGGACTCGAAAGGCAATTGGATCGCGCTTGGACATCCTACATTGAAAACAATGTCCGTAAAACCGAAAGCGGCTGGGCCGTATCCGAACTCTTCTTTTGGTATGAAAAAGATCTCATCGGTTGGTCTGACGCCGAGACGTTGTGCGACTACTTTCAGCGCTATGCCAAAGGTAATTTTCTTACATGGCTGCAAGAAGATCGATCCTCTTGTACGCTGCAATCCTTTTCATATGACTGGTCTTTAAACGACGCCTCTTCAAGCGAGCCTGTCTCTCCTCAAAACGGTGATTAAAAAAAGACATACCGCCATGCTCTTTGACGGCGGTTCCTAGCCCAGCGAACCATATTGGGTTATAGAAAATATCTCTATTGAGGATCCCTATGGCAAAACCCTCCTGGTTAAAGGTACGAGCCCCTTCAGGGCCTCGTTACACCAAAATCAAATCTCGCGCGCGCGAGCTCAAACTCCACACCGTCTGCGAAGAAGCGCACTGTCCCAACATTGGAGAATGTTGGGGTGGCGGAACCGCAACCTTTATGGTCATGGGAGACATCTGCACGCGAGGCTGTCGTTTTTGTGCGGTGAATACCCGTAGAAACGGAGCACCACTCGATCCCAAAGAACCTGAAAATGTCGCCAATGCCATTCGAGAAATGGAACTGGATTATGTCGTCGTCACCAGTGTAGACAGAGATGATCTTCCTGATCAAGGATCGGGACATTTCGCCGCATGCATTCAACAAATTCGACATAAGAACCCCAAAACATTGGTAGAGGTTCTAATTCCTGACTTCAGAGGGAATGAAAAACTCCTCAAAACCGTGATCGACGCTCGTCCAGACGTTCTCGCACACAACATTGAAGCGGTTCGTCGTCTTACTCCAACGGTACGCGATCCAAGAGCCGGCTATGATCAAAGCTTGCGTCTTCTCCAAAACGTGAAAGAAATCGCACCCAAAATGCTCAGCAAATCCAGTATTATGGTTGGTGTCGGAGAACGAAAAGACGAAGTCATCGAAACCATGGCGGATCTTCGCGCGGTCGGGGTGAACTTCCTCACCATCGGACAATACCTTCAGCCCTCTTCCAAACATTTAAAAGTCGCCGATTTTATCCCGCCTACCCTTTTTGAAGAGTACCAAAGGATTGGTGAAGGCCTTGGTTTTGCCTATGTTGCGTCAGGACCACTGGTTCGTAGTTCCTACAAAGCCGGCGAATTCTTCATACGGCAATACCTCCAACAGACGGAAGCTGTTTAATGAACGGATACAAGCAGATACACCAACTACTCCAAAAGACACTCGGGGAGCATAGCGAGTTCTATTTGATATGCGAAAGTCCCGAAACGGAAATCGATACCAAGGGTCTTCAAAAAGAGTTTCCAAACCAGGTGCTGCAACTTCCCTGTTCAGACGAAGCTGCGATTGGTATTGCTGTCGGACTGGCGGTTTCTGGAGCCCATGCTCTCCTCTATCTCAACGGGCCACAAAATATAGGCACGGTCATTTCTCACCTCTTGAGCGAGCGCTTTGGTGCCGAATTTCCGCTTGGAATCACCATTCGGGTACCACTGTCCCCCGCTGAAACCATTGAACATCACCACATCGACGCTTTATACGGGAGTTCCATCACTGCGATTTACGCTTCAGAAGCCTCCCAAACCATCGCTCACTTGAGAGAGTCCTTCGGAAAGACCAATGTAACGATCATTTTCGAGGATCGCGAATCTCTGTTTCAGAATGCGGAGACGGAAGCCGCCCAAAAGAGTGTCGTACATCAAACGGGAACACATATCTCTCTCTTCGCCTACGGTAAGGATGTCAATGCGGCTCGGTTACTCTCTGAACCCCACACACACGTCGAAGTCGTCGAGTTGATTCAACTCCATCCCCTCGACCGTGATTGTATTGGACAAAGCATGCATAAAACAGGCCGTGCTTTATGCGTCTCTCCTCCGCAAGCTCTGTTTGAAACGTTGTTAGACCAATCCTTTTGGCGCTTGGAAAACCAGCCCCAGTCGCTCGATCGCATTGATGCGAACCGTCTTCAGTCGAAGATCGAAACGCTGATGCGCTACTAAACCCTATACATTACGAGGAAAATATGTTTGTTTTTGATCTACCCGAAGTTGGTGAAGGCGTTGTAGAAGGAGAACTGGTGAAGTGGTTGGTCTCTAAAGGGGACTCGGTACAAGAAGACCAACCGATCTGCGAATTGATGACCGACAAAGCAACCATAGAAATCTCTTCCCCCAAAACCGGAACGGTTCAACAATTGCACTGCGACGTGGGTGACATCATTGAAGTCCACAAACCCTTGATCACACTCGACGTTGACGGCTCTGCCCCCTCTCCTCATCAGCCAAAGGTAGAAAAACCCAAAGAGGCGCCCCCGGCGGCTCCCAAAGCGGTCTCTACAGAAGCAAGTCCGTCACCCGCTCCCCGAACCATCGTTCCACCGCCCGCACCTGTCACATCTTCCTCGGACAAAGTGCTCGCATCGCCAGCCGTACGCGCCTATGCGCATCAGCAAGGCATTGAATTGTCATCTCTTCAGGGCAGTGGTCGTGGTGGTCGGATTACCAGAGACGACATCAATCAACACCAACATACTCCCTCTCCCATCGCACCACCCGCTATACAATCCCCTACGCCAAAGGCGGGACAAGACGAAGTTCTCCGCATCATTGGGCTACGACGAAAAATCGCAGAAAAGATGCTCGAATCCGTTCAGCGCGCACCACACTTTACCTACGTAGACGAGGTCGATGCGACCAATCTCGTCAACATGCGCAAAGGACTCAAGGGATATGCCAGCGACAAAGGCGTGAAACTCACCTATCTACCCTTTATCATGAAAGCCCTCGCCCTGGCCTTCAAGCAGTTCCCAACGGTCAATGCCGTCATGAATGAAGAGGAGTTCTCTCTAGTCGTTCGGGGCGAAGTCAACATCGGCATCGCGACCGACACCCCTCAAGGTCTCTTTGTACCCGTCGTTAAAAACGTAGAGCAGAAGAGCATTTTGGAACTCGCAGCTGAGGTGGCCGATCTCACCCATCGAACCCGCGAAAATAAAGTCAAGCTACACGAACTCCAAGGTGGTACCTTTACCATCACCTCCGTCGGAAATATCGGTGGCCGTTTCGCCACTCCCATTATCAATCATCCAGAAGTCGCCATATTGGGCGTCAATCAAATTCACGATCGGCCAATGGTCATCGAAGGAGAAATCGTCGCGCGTAAGATGATGTATCTATCACCGTCTTTCGATCACCGTGTTATTGATGGAGCCGTGGCAGCGCGTTTCGTATCCGCACTCAAAGCCATCCTCGAAACGCCCGAGACTCTTCTGCTGGAGCTACGCTGATATGACCGCTTTGGAACAAGCCGAACAAACGCTCATAGAACTGAATCCCTCCCCTTTTTACATACCGTTGGGTGCATGGAAGCCCATCGTTCAAGGAGCATTTGCGGCTCTCCCAAAACGGAGTTGGGTATATTGCGGACATCGTGCGAGATTGGGGGGTGTTCTCCGAGGATGCCGCGTTGAACGCCTGCTCGAGCCGCAAAACGGTGCAAAACCATTTAAAATTGCCCCAACCTCTCTGCATCCAGCCCACAGAGCGCTCCATGCTGTAGGAACCGCGATACACACCAAACAACCAACGCTATGCTTTTTGGGTTCTGCAGCACTTGCAAACGGCTCTTTGTATGAAGCATTTAATATTGCCTCTTTGCACAAAGCCCCAATTATTTTTGTTTTGATCCATCACCCGCTCACGGGAGATGCGCCCGTATCGCAACAATCGTCCGCGCGCCCCAAACAGCTCGCCCAAGCCTTTGGCTTATCTTCTGTTTCCATTGAAGGAACCGCCAAAGCGACCCAAGCAGCCGTTCAAGCAGCCGTGCAATCTCTACAAACCACCTTTATCGAAATTACTTTGGAGAAATAATATGGAAACCTTA
>JAYYRF010000209.1:0-6483 GCA_036127535.1 Myxococcota bacterium
TAGACCCATTGTGACGATTGCAAAGTTTATTTCCTACGAGGAGCATCGAGAACCTTTGCTGCAGATAGCAAAAGAGGCAGGATTAGAATTGGCCAGAAAGTAAAGAATAGACTATATTTTACATGTTTATTATGCATGGAGACAATATGATTTCCCTACTTTTTGCGATGGCTTGTAGCCCAAGTATTACATTCCAAATTACGAATCCTGCAGAGGTCAAGATCAAGCAGCAGATTCAGAAAATTGCACCCATAGATCGCGAAGAAAGCCGCGCTTCTCGCAAAGTGATTGATTCTTTCATGAATGGATTGGAAGATGTTCGCAATCCTCGATTTGCGATGATCTCAAGAGCCACTTCTCAAAAAGCCTTTGCAGACAAAAGCTCTACGGTTGGACAGCCGCTCACACGCGAACAGGCCCAAACGATCTGTAAATCGACCGAAGCTTCGGGCATTGTCTCTTTGGAACGTTTGCGCGTACAAAAAGATTGGGAGATGTCGGACTATCAAACAACGAAAAGAGAAGAAGAGCGACAAACAATCGTCAAAGACGGAGAAGAGACCGAACAAACGGTATACAAAGACAAAGTGGTTACCATGCACAGAGCTGTTTTCACCGTTGGTATCGACGTGGACTGGAAGCTATACAACTGTTCGGCGGGTGTCGAAGATAGTCACACAGCAGAGATGTCCAATACGTGGAGAGGGGAGGGAGAATCCGTTGCCGACGCAAAAGCCCAAGTCGGTGAAACACGAGATTTGATTGCGGAAATGGCAGCACAGCATGGTGTATCCTACATGCGCAGAATCTCTCCATACGAGATCTCCGTAACGCGTAAATACTATCGCTGCGGCCACAAAAAGATGAAGGAAGCGAACAAGTTGATGGTCGATGGAAAAATCATGCGCGCTGAAAAGCGCTATCTCCTCGCAATTGAAGATTCTGTACAGAAAGAAAAGGGTAAGTCTCACTTCAACTATGCGGTTCTTTTAGAACGGATGGGAAAAACCAAACAGGCGCTGGAGCAAGCGAAGAAGGGACACGAAATCATGCAAAGCGGCATGTCCCAAACATATGTGGATCAATTGCGAAATCGAGTCAAGAAAGAGAAGCGGATAAAACGACAACTCGGTCAGTAGCGCTATAGCTTCGGACGAAGACGAGACCAGCACTGCAGAAAATTACTGCCCAGTACCTTCTTGATTCTCGACGTAGACCACTTCCGGTCGAGCATTCTCTGCACGAGAACCGGATAGGCATCTCCGGAAGCGAGTTCGAGCGGCGGCGTAATGAGTCCGTCGAAGTCGCTTCCCAAAGCCACGCAATCTTCGCCCCCGAGGTTGATGGTATGCTCGATGTGCTCTACGATCATGTCCGCGGTTTTGGGGCCTCCTCGACGCTGAATATAGTTTGCAGCAAAAATAATTCCCACGACACCTCCACTATCCGCAATGGCTTTGATCTGTCGATCGTCAATATTTCTCCAATGTTTACGGGTTCCGCATACACCAGTATGGGTATCGATGAGAGGAAGGTGCTTATCGTGTGCATCGACGGCATCCCAAAAGCCCGTTGGATGAATATGGGCAAGGTCTACAAAGATGCGTTCTTCATTTAATTGTCGAACGAGTTCTTTTCCTCGTTTCGTCAATCCTTTATGTCTTCGAAAAAAGTGTGTTGGGGTAGAGGAGGTTCCATAACAAGAGTGCGTGAGGTGAATGAGCGTAATACGGGTTACACTTTGATCGGGTATATCCTTTGGGGTCGCGTACTCAATGGCATTTCCACCTTGGATGCTAATCATACACGCTTGGGCCTTTTGGGATCTCGCACGGTGATATTCTTCGACGGAACGAACGCGCATAAGTCGACCGTTGGAGCGTTGAAACATGGTTTCCATCGTTTCCAGATTGTGTAGGAACGTACGCCACCTGTTGCGGGCAGAGCGGAAAGGATTGGTCGTAATCGACCACATCGCACCACTAACTCCTCCCTCTTGCATCCGAGGGACATCGAGATGTCCGAAGAAGTGGCGTCCAAAAATCCAATGTTTGTTTCGGCGTAGGGGATCATAGCCCCACAGTCTCGGAGGGATGAAGGTGTCGATATGGAGATCGATTAGTTCGGACTCTTGGCACAGTTGAATGGCTTCGGCAGAACAGTGTCTCTTTTTCGATGTTAGAGGATTGGCAAGGGACATGATGATACGCTATTTAAGGGAGCACGTTGGAATTGTATCACAAAGGAGTGAGTGTGCAGGATAGAGAAGCGTTGATGGCAAAGGTTGCGCAGCCCGCATGGGATGATTTATTGAGCCAAGAGCGCGTATTGCTGGTCAATGATCTATTGCATGTATTTTCACTTGCCGATGCCTCTCGTTGGAATCGATATGCGTATAAACGAAGAAAAACGCTTCTTTGGCCCGAAGGGACATACGATGCCGCACTCATTCGCTTACACCCAAACAAAACCGCTATGGAGCAGATTGTACATGCAGTTGCATCCGTCTTGGTCGAAGGTGGTGCGATGTGGATCGTCGGTGGAAATGATGAGGGGATTAAAAGTTGGCCCAAGCGCCTTTTGCCCTATTTTGAACGGATAGAAACCGTCGACATCCGAAAACGTTGTCGTTTGGTGGTCGGCTATCGGAATTCAAACAGTGACGGTCTAAAAGACAGCGTATCTGCATGGTGGCAAACACAACCCCTGTTTGACCGCGATTGGTATAGTCTACCCGGGTGTTTCGCAAAGGGAGCCTTGGATCGAGGAACGGAACTTTTATTATCCGTTTTGGATAAGCAGAAAGCAAAAAGGCGAGTCCTTGATTTTGCGTGCGGTACCGGTGTGCTGTCTTTCCATGCCCAAAGGTGCTTTCCCGATGTCCCGATTGATGCGTTGGACTTTGATGCTTATTCTGTAGAGGCAACCCGGAAAAATGTTCCCGGTGTGCAGACGTTTATCAGCGATGGCTGGCATGCGCTTCCCAACGATCGACGCTATGATTTGATTCTCAGCAATCCTCCGCTCCATTTTGGGAAAAAGACAGACCATACGACGTTTCGTGCATTGTTAGACAACGCTAAGAATCGGTTGTTTCGAAAAGGCGCTCTGATCTTTGTCGTTCAACGACAGTTGCCGGTACCTAAAATTTTGCAAGGGCAGCACTCCGTTGAAATGATTGCCGAGAACAGCCATTATTGGGTTTGGAAGGTCGTATCGTGAGGCTGGATAGAATTGTTTCCCAGCGAGGTGGATACAGTCGTAAAATATCGTCGAAAATGATTCGGGCCGGTCGGGTAACCGTCAGCGGTATCATCGAAACCAACGCAAAAAAACATTTCCCGGAAGAGGCACCCATTTCTATAGATGGCCACGAGCTTCGCGGACGAATCGCGGCGTATATCTATCACAAACCGGCAGGCATGCTCAGCACAACAGAGGATCCCATGGGACGACCATGCGTCGGCGATGTTCTACCGCATCGTTATCACATTGTTGGTCGTTTGGACATGGAGACCCGAGGTCTTTTATTGCTGAGTGCCGATGGAGGTATGAGTCAGCGCATCTTACACCCCAAAAGGGCGGTGGAACGAGAGTATTTAGCATGGGTCGAGGGAAACCCGACGATGGACTTGAAAGACAAGCTTGCGCAGGGGGTGGAGACGAGTTTGGGAATCGCAAAGGCGCAAGTTTGCAGTATCGATGAAAATTGCATACGTTTGGTCGTTACCGAAGGCCGAAATCGCATCGTTCGTCGTATGCTTCATAATTCCGGTCACTCTGTTGTCGACCTCCAAAGAATTCGTTTCGGTCCCATTGAATTGAACGACTTAGAAGAGGGCTGGATGGTACCGATCTCTGGTGCGCAAGAAGACGCATTATACGCAATTTGAATAAGAAGGAGAGTGGCATGACGTCGTTAAAAGGAAAAACGCTGTTTATAACCGGAGGAAGTCGCGGTATTGGAAAAGCGATTGCGCTTCGTGCGGCACGAGATGGGGCGAACATTGCAATCGCTGCGAAAACAGCAGACCCTCACCCCAAGCTACAGGGAACGATATACACCGCGGCCAAGGAGATTGAAGATGCGGGAGGCACTGCTCTTCCTTGTATCGTAGACGTTCGGTCCGAGGAGATGGTTCGGGACGCCGTTGATGCGACGGTCGATATGTTTGGAGGGATCGATATATTGGTCAACAATGCATCGGCGATTATGCTGACCGGTACACTCAATACGCCGATGAAGAGATATGATCTGATGAATCAAGTAAACGCCCGCGGGACGTTTCTTTGCTCTCAGGCATGTTTACCCCATTTGTTTTTGTCTGACAATCCGCACATTTTAAATCTATCCCCCCCACTGAATATGGAAGAGCGATGGTTTTCCGGAAATGTTGCATATTCTATCGCAAAGTACGGTATGAGCATGTGTGTTTTGGGTATGGCCGGAGAATTTCGAAAGAAGGGAGTGGCCGTAAATGCATTATGGCCCAAAACGACCATTGCCACCGCGGCCATTCAACATATCGTCGGAGGAAAGCAAATGATGAAAACCTCTCGTACACCCGATATTGTAGCGGATGCCGCACATTGGATTTTTACGCAACCCGCGCGCGATTATACGGGAAATTTCTTCATCGACGAGGATGTTCTTCGTAAAGCGGGGGTGGAAGACTTTGAATCCTATGCGGTAACCCCAGGTGGACCGTTAACCCCGGACTTCTTCCTGTAAGCTTATTTGAAGGTTTCGCTTTTTGCTTTGATAATTTCGTATGCCCGCTTTGCGGCTTCTTGCACGGCGGGGTTCGGATCGGAAAACAATCGCAGCACCGAAGGCGTAAGATAGGCGCCCGCCAGCTGCGCTATTGTGTCCAACACCTCAATACGTACGCTTGGATCGGTATGCGAGAGGTAATTTCGAAGCTTGTAACCAAGAGACTTCCATTGGAATTTTTTCGCGGCTCGGCACAAGAAGAATATGGACGGAGTGTGATTGGATCTCAACAGACGATTGAGAATCACAACATCGTTTTGTAGAGAGCGATGCGAAGAGAAAATATCGATGGCCGTATGGATTTGATTTTGATCGATCGCTTTTTGGAATTGAGCTTCGGGAGATTCGGACTCTTTTGGGGGTGTATTTTTCTCTTCGATTACAGGGGTTTTGGGTTTTGGGTTGGCGGTTACTCGCGAAGAGGGTACGGGGTGTTGGGTATCCTCTTCAGAACCGAGATGGATTTCAATAATATCGTCCTCTTCCGCTTTTGAAGGAGGAGGTGGTGGAGTGATGGTAACCGTTGGAAAGCCCTCTTCGTATCCAAAAGTTGCATCGGGAACCGCCCGAGCCATGGATACGGCCATTTGCAGCAACATCGACGTAGGGCCTCGAACCTGCGCCATCGCAACAATTTTTTGAGTAGAATGGTCTACGGGTTCGCATCCGGTCGGCAGAGCAGATCGTTCTTCTGCACTAAGGGGGTGCTCTCGGAAAAGGAGGAGTGATACCATAATTCATACTCGCAACAATAGGGTGTGGTAACTTTTACTGTATAAACTTAACGCCTACCACGGCGAAGCAAAGGCAATAATTTGGATAGTGAACGTGATACATATACATCCGCAATCGGTTTTTTAATAAGAAGTCATCGGTTTTTGCGTACTTTTTGCTATACTTTATTCAAATAAATTGAACAAAGAGGAAAAGATGGCAGAAAGAGAAAGTAGTTACGACAATGTTGATCTCGATAAGGCAGAGGCGGGTGATCTTGTCAAGGCGTGGTGCGGTAAGTGTGGAGAATTTCGAATTCACACCGTCAAGGCCAGGACGTTAGTGCTTGGTAAACCACCCAAGGCCGTTTGCAAAACCTGTAACGCCGTTCACTTGGCGAGACAAAAGCGGCCGGGTACCCGAAAATCCAAAAAGGCCGATGCAAGCGTACTGGCGCTCTCTTGGGAATCACTGGTGGGAGAGGCTGAGGTTGAAACATGGAAGCCGTACACCATTGGATCCTCTTATTCCAAAGATGAATTCGTAGAGCACCGAAAGTATGGCAAAGGCAAAGTCATTCGGGTCTTGGGAAAATACAAAGTACAGATTCTGTTTCAAGTAGAAACCAAGACGATGCTGCAAAATAAGTAATTACTACGCGCCGGTATGTATCCGAAGATAAACCGGCGCTTTGTTCCGACAAACACAACTGAAACCAGGAGAAAGTATGAGTACAAAAATCAGTTGGTATTATCACCGCAACGGTTGAACGTCCGCGAAGAAAGCGCAGGAGTTCTTGCGCCACAAAGATGTAGAGCAGCCCGAATTCGTTATCGCAAATAAAATCAAGTACGATCGGCAGTCCGCTTTGGCTCTGATTCGAAAATGTAATACCGTGCTCGTAGCGAAGGGAAAAAAGCTTTTGCGTTTTTCGTTGAAGGAAGATGTAACGGACGATGCTTTGGCAAAGGTTGTCTTAGGGCGCTCTGGTACAT
>JAYYRF010000210.1:0-2699 GCA_036127535.1 Myxococcota bacterium
GTGACTCCTTTGGGTATACCCGTCCCGATAATATCTTCTCCACAGAGGCCTTTGAGACGAACCTGCATCGCGGGGGGCCCTCGCCAAGGAACGGCTTCTTCTCGATCGAGCGGAAGATCGCTGTGACCCGATTGTCGTACCAATACCGAGCCATCTCGAACGAAGGCGACCAAGCCATTGGGTTTCAGTTGGGATCGGAGAGTATGTTGCAATTGCTGAACACGAATATGCTCCTTGAGATCCGCCCATGATTGGTCGAGTGTCCCAACAAAAGCTTGAATCAGGCGCGGCAATGTCTGCACCAAAAGCTTTTGGGCTTGAAAACCCAAAATACGCCTGCCTCTTGCGGGTAAACCGATATAAAAACCAAGCTTCAAGCAGCCGTCAGAATCGAGTGAAGCCGCGGATCGCGAAAGAATTTCTTGGGAAGGTTCATCCACGAAGATTTGACCGCTTTTCCCACTGCCCGATCGTTGAGAGTATCCTTGCACAATGTCGGAGAACAGCCGCAGGCAAAAATCAGCGGTCGTACGACGCGAGAGAAGAGAAGCAAAAAGAGAAGAATCCAAATGTGTGGTTTGTGCGGGTATAAACACCGAAATACGACTGGGGGAAGCAAAGGGATCGCCTTGCACATATTCTATCGACAATCGGATAGAGGGTTTTGTAGACAAATATTCCCCTTTAATCCTTCGGTACGCACCATAGGACTGCCCGTCTATCGAATGCAGCATTTTCGATAGGCTTTCCATATCGCGACCAGCTTTCATTACATCGTACCTTGTTTGGAGTCCTCTGAAAGCGTAACATTGTGATCGACGAAACATCTCTCTTTTACGGATGTGTTACGGATTAAGGATATACCGCATAAACAAATCCAACCGTTTAAAACGTGGTTTGTGATGTACACACGATGCGAACCATCACGATGGATTGGGAAACAATATTTATTTTTAAAAATTTATAGTTATGTAAACTATTTAACCTTATCTTATTTTGTGTTCATAGAATCATACTCTCAGGGCTCAATTGTGTTAATTTTCCTTTCTTTCTTTGGCTGTACAGCGAATCAAAATATTCAAAATGAGCCGTCCTCGGTCGCTCCTGAATCAGAGATCAACTTTACCCCATGTCCTGAATTTCAGACGGAAGTCGACGCGGGGATCGTTTCATCTCCCGATATTACCGAAGCATCCGGCATGGACGCCTCCTGGCTCGATGACAACATCCTTTGGGTTCACAACGATTCCGGTGACTCCTCTCGTCTGTTTGCGATCAACCTTCAAGGAGCGCATCAAAGTACCATTACCCTTGAGGGCATCATTGCCATTGATTGGGAAGATATGGCAATCGGGCCGGGTCCTTTAGAGGACATTCCTTATATCTACGTCGGTGATTTTGGAGACAATGATCTCGAACGAAATGATGCAGCGATTTATCGATTTCCAGAACCTTCCCTCGTCGATGAAGATACGATCATACCGGCTTCTGATATCGAGAAATTTCCAATCTCCTACCCGGAAGGCCCCCAAGATGCCGAAGCGTTGGTCGTTCATCCCCTCAACGCTCAAATCTGGATCATCACAAAATCGACGGAACATACACGCATCTACACAAAAAATACGCCTCTTGTCGCAGATGAAACCAATACTCTTACGCAAAGTGGTTCTTTGCCTTTACGAGACCTTGGTGGAGAAGGCTCTCCACTTATCACAGCCGCAGCCCTGTCCCCGAATGCGGTTGATCTGATCGTTCGAACCTATACCTCGGTCTACATCTTACCTGAAGAAGGACTCAACGATTCCTCTCTTTGGAACGAGAATACGATTTGTCAACAACCCGCCGCACCGGAAGCACAAGGTGAAACCATCGCATTCTCTCAAGACGGTTCCGCTTACTTTACCCTTTCCGAAGGGAGCCAACAAAGTTTGTATCGATACGATACGCAGCCGTAGAGCCCCAAGGACTCTCCTGCATTTTGGTCTGACTGGCGTCCTTTTATTCGCTACGAATCAGAGCACCAACCCAAGCCATCTTCTTGGTTCCAAACGCACACGGCGTCCATGCATTCAGAAGAGGTAAAACAAAACTCGCATGCATCAAAACAGTCTCCAGGACAAGTATCCGTGTAGCAAGAAATGTCGGCAATGGAACAGTTTTGCGTACACTCGTTCAATTCGGGCTGCCATGTTCCACCCTCCTCAATACATGCTTCGCACGCCGACGGTTCCGGTGAAGCATCGATACAAGCAAACCCGAACAGCAAATGGAAAAACAACACAGCGACCTCTCATTGAAAGATGCTTTCGAACATCTTAAGTCGTATTATACACGTCTCTCTCGGAAATGAATCACCAATTTCCACAGCGCTTGCGAACGGCAGCGTAACTCTCCTTGGTATCTATCTTTTGATGTCGCACCTCTTGCGCCGCTCGCAATTCTTTGCGCAGTTGCATCACTTCAGGTACGTTTTGCAGACTCTTCTCCCAATTGCGCCGCGTACGAATCAAGTGCTGGCGGTACGCGACAAATAGCGGAGGATTTTTGCGGAAAAACTTACGAACGGCGTGCGTAATACGCGGTTTAAATTTATGCAGCGTTGAACGCTCAATATGAACATGCGTATGTTCATGCTTGCGAATCGCAGCGTACTCGCAGGTTTTGGTTCCGTAGGAATCGTCGATGTACACTTGTAAAGT
>JAYYRF010000211.1:0-8057 GCA_036127535.1 Myxococcota bacterium
ATATGCACAATCTTCGAGGATCATGGCAAAGTATCGTAAGAGTTCTTCACTGGGAGGATCTCCTTCTTCGTCTATGTAAATTTGCCTGAATACAGTCATGGGGTCTAAATTTTCGAGTAAGGCAACCGACGAGGACAGCGGTGTATTTTTTTCCGTGTATCGCAATCGCACGAGCCGGATATTGAGCTCTTGCTGTTTGAGAAATTGGCTGAGTTCAGCGTTGGATGGTTGCGCATCGGTAATGTCCGCATACAAATACAGCGTATTCGTCTGCGGTTGCACCGATAAAGCATCGACGAGTCCGTGAAATGATCCCGAATAGTGATATGTTACGCGAAAATGTGGAATTGGCATCTTCGTGACCTGCTTTAAGATACCGTCTTCTATGTCGGCGATGAGCGCATGGCGGGTTGTGCTTTCTGCTAAACAGGTGGTGATGGGAGTACCGGCGTACCATACTCTGCCTTGATCTAGGGAAATACACGAGTGAAAATGCCCCAAAGCAACATAGATATATTCCTTTGGAAATACGGACGGAGGGAGAGTTTCTCCGAGATAGATTTTTCGCGGGGCATTATCTTGACCATCGTTTTCAGCGCAACTTAGGTGCGCAGCCGCAACGAGATTGGTTTTGGGATAGCGTTTGCGCGCTTCTGTTGCCAACGCATCCAGTCGAGATCGAAAAGATTGTTGTAATTGTTGATTAATCTCCACGGCATTTTGGTTGGAAACTTGGATTCCAAGACGATTTCGCGAGAGGTAGGGAAGAGCAACCAATGTTGTCTTTTGATCGGGTAGTGGAATAATACATCGTTTTTTCCACTCTTCTATGTCGCTTTTTAAATTGGAGATTACATGAAAGTCGGTTTTTTGTGACAAGGTGAGCAGCGGGGATAGAGCCTCGAAAAAACGATTGGAGTCATGATTTCCAGTAATGAGAACAATACTCTTTAGAGATGGAATACGACTGGCTTGGGATAGAAATTTTGCGAGTAACAGCAGGCCGCGGGAGGACACTTGAACACGGTCGAATATATCACCCGTTTGCAGAAGAACATCGATGCGCTCTCTCTCTATAATTTGCAGCAGCTCTGAAAATAAGTGTGCGTGATCTTGAAAGCGTGGGGCGGTATTGGGACTCACATCGATATGCCAGTCACCCGTTTGCAGTATCCTCATAAATCATTCTCCTCATCGCTTCTTAAACGGTAAAAAAGCCAAAAAAGGACCGTTTATTTAATCTTTATTTCGTTAATGAGATAATTGCTTCTGGAAAAATTGGAAGATGCACTGCGCAGCCTTTGAGACTTCGTTGACCCGGATACGGGCCGTTTTTTTGGAGCGCAGTTTTTGTATCGCATCCATTAATTCATCTGCGAACGTGGGTGTTACCAAATCTTCATAGAGTAAAATATCCTCACGCTGCTGTGCGTATTCTTCGAGATAAGGAGCTTCGGGAAATTGGGATCGGTGCAACCAGATCTGCTTTGTTCCCGAGCGCATTGATTCCGAAAGAATACTGTAGCCGGCTTTCGAGAGTAGAATTTCACTCCCCTCAATTAAATTTTGATACGGTACATCGGAGATATAGCGAAAGTCGGGTCGTTCAATGTATGGTGTTGCGGGTGTGAGAATCCATAATACATCACTAAATCGTGGTATTTTGTTTAAATCGGCCAATCCCAAACCACCAAAACTCAGTAAGATTCCATTGGAGGGGACAGGGTACGGTTCGGCTGGCCTGGAGATAACAGATACCGTGTCCAAAATGGTAAAACCCTCCATTGCTGGTCCGGGAGAAAGGGAGAGGGCAACGTGCCCTTTTTGCCATTTGTCCCACTGTTTCGACCAATTTTTTAAGGGTTGGTAGTGGCGATAGATCCACGCCCAATCGAAATTTCCAACAGCGAGAACCGGTTTTTGAATTCTGCGGCATGCTTCCAGTATAATCGGAGGGAGATCGGCAATGACGGCGTCATAGGGAGCGAGCTCTTCCATCCACCACTGCAGTTTTTTTTCCGTACAGAGGTCATCCAAGACACGGAGGGTTTGGTCGAAGTCGATGTGTAGAGAATCCTTTTGTATCAGTCCAACGTCGGCACTCTTTACAATATATTTCGCATTTGGATGTGATTCTTTTACGATCGAAGCGTTGTGGCAATAGTACGTCGAGGAGGCACAAAGGTGCTCCAACTCGATTCCCAATGCGAGTTGTCTTGTAAGATGTCCAAATCCGTGCGGGGTACATACATGCGCTATTTTCATAATCTACATCGAAATGGAGCCTTTTCGAAAATCGGTCTTACCGATTAAAACGTTTATTAAGACGGGGATACCCTTTCTGGAGACTTCGATCGCTTTGGTTAAGATTTCATCCGTCTTCGACACATCATCCAAGAGGAATCCTTCGCCGCCACAGGCTTTGGCAACCAAATGATAATCCATTTGATTCAGAACGGTACCGACCTCGTCTTTGAGTATCTCTACCTGATCTCGTGCGATTTGAGTCCAACCTCCATCATTTCCAACAACGGCAATTACGGGGAGTTGTTGTCTTACAAATGTATCGAACTCCATGATGCTAAATCCAGCAGCACCATCTCCGTATAAAATCCACACGTCGGCGTTGGGTTTTACGCACTTGGCTCCCATTGCAAAACCCGCCCCGACACCCAACGTTCCAAATACACCGGGATCGAGCCAAGAGTAGGGGCTTCGCGGTTCTACAATATAGGAGGCTGTCGCGACGAAGTCGCCGCCATCACCGATTAAAACGCTGTCTTTTTGAAGTTTTTGATTGAGTTGTATGCAGAACTGAATCGGATTGATGCCTTTGGTTACTTCGTTCGCCATGGCTCGAATTTCCCGGTCACGTGCATCGTTTCGATCTCGCAAGACGTTGAGCCACGCATCCCGTGTCGGGTAATCTTTCAACTGTGCGAGGGCACACAATGTAAAGTGTGGATCAGCGAGAATGGGAAGGTCGGGTTTGCGATTTTTGTGAAGGTCGGTGGCGTCGAGATTGACCGAGATAACCTTTGCTTTTCGGAGAGGACTCCCATAATTCAAGCGAAAGTCGACCGGAACCCCACTAAGCAATACAAGATCTGCTTCCTTGAGTGCTTTGCTCCGTTTGTGACGGAGTTGGAGTCGATGGTTGGCTCCCAAGAGTCCTCTTGCCATACCGGAGAGGAATACGGGGAGGTTTAACCTCTCTACTGCTCGTACCAACTCTGTTTCTCGTGTAGGGTGAAGCATTGTTTGGGAACCAATAATCAATACTGGACGCTCTGCTTTCAGAAGCATGCGGGCGGTTTTTTGTACCTCGCTGGAAGATGGATTGAAGATGTCGTAGGTGATGTTTTGTTGGATAGATTTGGTTTTACCTCCGAAGATGGTTCGCAGGTGTCTTTTGATATAAATCGACTGCATTCTTTCCAATAGATTGGGATTCTTTTTGTCCGTTTTGGCTTTATACCAATCCCGTACTGTCTTTTCTTCGTACAGGAGATCCACTGCGATCTCGACAAATACCGGTCCTGGAGTGCCTTCTTTTGACTTTTTTAAGGCTTGCTCGATGGCCGGAAGAATTTCTGTCCGCTTGTCCGGACGAGCCGCCCATTTTACATGGGGTTTGATCAATTCCAATTGATCGATATCTTGGAGAGAACCGCGTCCTCGGAGCAAGGTAGCGGTCGCTCCGCCAATTAGTAGGAGAGGACTTTGTGCGAGCTGAGCATTCTTGATGGCGGTTAGGGTGTTTGTGACGCCCGGACCAGCTGTAACCACCGCAACACCTGGGATTCCCCTCAAGCGAGAGACCGCATCGGCAGCGAACGCTGCATTTGCTTCGTGTCGAACGTCTATAATACGCATGCCAGCGTTCTTTGCTTCTACGAGGATGGGAGAGATATGGCCACCACACAGTGTGAAGAGTTCTTCAACTCCTTGTTTTTTCAAAAATTGCGCAACCTGTTTTCCACCATTCATGACTTTTCCGAGATAGGGCATATAAAAAGTTTTATAACCGCTATGTCCTTTTCCGTTTGTGTATGAATATCTCAAGAATGATGAAAGAGTCTATTGGGGGTTTTAATCGTCGATTTTTTCTTTTAAATTCACAGATGGCTTAAGAAAAAAAGAGTGCGAGGTTGATTGCGAATTTGACCTTTTGGGGTAGGCTTGTTATCGACTACCAAGAAAGACTATTGGAGGAGTTTTGAAGCCATATTGGAGAGATGAAAATTTCTGGATTTGTCCGCGGCACCTGCCGGCTCTTCGAATCCCATCCCATATACAGAAGTGTTGGTTTAGTGGTTGTTCCTCAACCAGACCATCTTCTAGCGAAGGTTCCATACTGACTCTCAAAGGGGCTACAAAATCGCAACAATGCGCGTGGTTTCAGTGTAACAAAGGCCCGAATCGAACGAGAGCCTTTGCTCGAAAGAATTCGAAGTACTGTTCCAGAGATTGTTCGAATCGCAACGCGCGTTGGCGACACAAGAATCGGGACGGAAAGTAGACGGGCGAAATTGGATTAGTAGCCGATCTGCAAAATTTTTGACTCTAAACTCGGAAGCCACGTTTTTCCGTGCAAATTAATGTGGGCAAGTAGGTAGTACAGCTGATAAAATCCCCGTCTTTTTTCCCAACCTGACTGAAGAGGGTGAGCGTTTCCATAGGCAACAAAGGTTCGCGGATGGAAATTTCCAAAGAGTTCCATCATGGCCAAATCCAGTTCCCGATGACCCCAATAGGGTGCAGGGTCGATAAAGTATGGTTCTCCGTATCGAGAGAATAGAACATTACCGTTCCATAAATCACCGTGTATGGCGCAAGGGGGCTCTGCGCTGACCAAAAT
This sequence comes from Myxococcota bacterium, assembly GCA_036127535.1. Lineage (GTDB taxonomy): Bacteria > Myxococcota_A > UBA796 > UBA796 > UBA796. The sequence goes on from JAYYRF010000211.1 coordinate 4,862, forward strand.
ATAGGGTAAGTCTTTCAAAACACGCAAAAGGCGATCTCGAATGGATACGGGGATTCTTTGGTTATCATAGGCCATCTTGATTTGGGGGAGCAGTCGATAGTCTCTGAAAAATAGGATCCAGTTATCCGTAAGTGTATTCTTTTGCGGTAAAGTACCGAGAAAATTATCCTCATGCCAACCGAATTGCTCTCCGGTCGTTCGATGCAATGCAGCCAAGGCATATCCAAAATTCTCCCAATCCGGTAGTGAGGGGTGACCGGGCTCTATCCAGTCGAGAACCAAAAATCCCTTTTCAGACCCCTTCGGACTGACAGCGATAACGCCGGGCGTAAAGATGCTGTGGGTAGATGCGAGCCAGCTTAGACCCTTGGATTCGGCGAAGAGCAAATCGCTGTTGTCGTGACATTTGATAAAAACAGAAAGCCCATTTTTCAGGCGACCGCGATACGCCATACATATATCGCCACCGGAAATGGTTTGGAGATTTTCCAATGGTTGCCCACAGGCTTCTTCAATTTGATCAAGCATGGAGATCTCTTTCTTGAATATGTTTCAAGAGGCCTTCACAACCGCGAATACAGATGTTCAAAACATCGATAAAACCACGATCTCCACCGTAATACGGATCGGGTACGGATGCGTCCTTTGGACTCGTGGGATCAAAATTTCTCAAAAGGGATACTTTTTCACGCTCTTGTGTCGTCGTACAGATTTGAAGGATGTTTTGATAATTTGACTGATCCATCGCGACGATGTAGTCGAAGGTTGCAAGATCTTGGGGATGGATTTTTCGAGAGCGAGAGGTAAGTTGATAGCCATGTTTGGCAGCCGTCTCTCTGGAGCGTGCATCCGCTGCTTCTCCAACGTGGTAGGCGCTGGTTCCTGCGCTGTCGATGAAAATTTTATCTGCGAGTCCAGCATGTAGGACAAGTTTCTTCATAACACCCTCTGCTGTGGGTGAGCGGCAGATGTTTCCCAAGCATACAAAGCAAACTTTTATCATGTACGTTCCCAGTCGAGTTACGATTACTATGTGCCGCGGTCCTCTGTGTATGTCAATGTTAATGATGTAGATAAGACACTTTTAAGCGATTAAGCTAGAGGGTCATGGGCTCCCAAATAGAAGCCCATGTGCCACCGGAGCCCTCGATCTGATCGAATAACGCTTCAAAGTGAGAGTGATAGCTTAACGTTGAGGCGTCACCAATTCCAATCCATAGCCGCTTTGCACGGGTTAGGGCGACAGTTAGGCGATTTCGATCGGCCACGAAACCCAGTTCTCCTTTAGCGTTAGAGCGGACAAAGGAGCAGATAATTACATCTTTTTCACGTCCTTGAAACGCATTAACCGTATTGACCTCTATGTCCGGAAATAGCTCCCGAAGTCTCTGTACCTGTGCACTGTAGGGCGCAATAATACCAATTTCATGGACGTTTGATCGCCGGAGCAACGAAACGATTCTTTTTGTTTCTTCGATTTCAACTTCGTTGAACAAAGAGCGGGTGGTGGGGTCTCTTTCTTCTCCTTTTTCTGCTCCGCTGGTGTCGATCCAAAGAACACTGCTTTGGGTTAATGCATTGGAGTGAATTGGGGGGCTTTGGTACAGCATACGTTCCGCAACGCTGGGATGAGCGGTATAGTTTGATCCGTATATACCGGCAACCAAAGACATGATCGGTGTGCTCATTCTGTGTTGTATCTCGAGCATCGGTGCCGCGCTGTCGTGCATCTTTTTTTGAAGCAAGGTCTCTTTTAGTCGTTTTTGTGGGCTGAGTACAACAGGACCGAGTTGGTGTGGATCTCCGACGAGAAGAAGTCTTTGGATGTAGGGAACGATAGACCAGATGGCCGGATCCGTTATTTGTGACGCCTCGTCAATGATGGCGCTGCGTGTAGGTTCTACGCGCAATGCTTCCTTTGACATGGAACCAAGGGTATTGGCGATGACCGGTGCTTCTTGTATGATGGAGTTCCGTATTTGTTTGAGGATTCGCCGTTTTTCTCTGACCAGGTCTCTTTTATCCCTTCCTTTGGCCACGCGTATTTCCTTCTCGAGTTTGCGGATCGCGGGTTGTTGTGGGTGACAATCTATTCTCGACCAAATACTAAGGTGCCAGGTCTCTTTGGAGATCCGGAAGGGACTGCCCATTCTCAATACATCGATGTTACAGCGCGCAAGCGCAAGACAAATATTATCCACTGCCGCATTGGAGTCTGCCAGCGCCCAGGGGGTTTCACCTTCTTGTATCAGCCGCTGAATAATACGGGCGAGTGTATGCGTTTTGCCCGTTCCTGGGGGCCCGTGAATGAGAGATAGATACGAACTGTGCAAAAATGTTTCTGCTGCGATGCTCTGCGATAAGTTCAAATCTTTCCACGGCTCCGAAATCTGTACGGTATTGATTTCGTGCGGATTTAGAAGGGCGTTTTTGAGTGGTGTATCGATCTCGATGGCGCGATCTAATCCTTTTTGATAGTTCTCGAAGCTTCGGCGGTCAAAGCGCAAAGAAAGACAAAGAGGTGCTTTTTCAATGCTTTCCAATTGCGATGCAGAAGGGGGAGAGTCGAGTCGCACGCATACTACGTCTTCAATTTCAGTACAGATACCGTTGAGAGGGTCTAATCGTTTGTTCATCGGTGCCAAGTGAATCAGATCCCCCGCTTGAATACCATCGTGCAGCCGGCTTCGTCGCGGTTTCAAGAGGAGATCAGACCCATCCCATCGGTAGAAATAAAGTGGTGGAAAGGCCTGACCCATGGCAATCCTGTCTTCGTAGGATAGGTGGGAGACGCGCTTGTGCTCGTTATGGGCGAACTCTTCCTCCGCGGCCAGAGCCGCTTTCAATCGCTCTAAATACTCGTTCATTCACTCTCTCTTTTCTTTATTGTCATGTAGAGGTTGTGTGGGCTAATATGATTCTAGAATAAGTTTGGAGATCGAATGCTTTCTTTTCTTTTTATGTTTACTTGTACGCCGGAAGCTCCCCTTTTGGAAAGCTATGTCTTATCCGCAAAAGAGATAGATTTTGGTGACGTTTCGATTGGGACGTGGCAAAGTTACGAGGTTCAAATTCTCAACGACGGAACTGCTCCTTTGGAGTTGTTATCCGTTAATCTAACGGAGACCAGTGCCGATGTTTGGAGCCTTGAAGGAGAGCTTTCCCAAGAAGTGGCCGCCGGAGAAGGGGCAATCTT
>JAYYRF010000212.1:0-4142 GCA_036127535.1 Myxococcota bacterium
CAACGGAATCCTCGATGTAAGTGCTGTCGAAGCTTCTACGGGTGCAAAGGCAAATATAACGGTTCGGAATTATGGAGAGTTTGTAAACAACCAAGGTGGTTCGTTGAACATCGACAGCAATTCCCTCCACAAAGAGCGTGCTCCGAGCGATACGGTGAAAGATGACCAGCGGAGTGCATCGGGAAGTGCAGCACAAAGCAGCGAAAGTATACAGAAGAAAGCGGGCTTTTTCTCAAAGTTGTTCGGGTCCAAAAAGAGTCGCGATGTCGATTCGGATGCTCCAGATACGGAAATTTCGGAAGAGGAAAGCGCAGAAGAGTCTCTCATTCCGGTTGTTGAAAACGATCGCGTCGAAGACGAGCCGATGGAACTGGACATGGACTTTTTAGAGGATTTAGATGTGTCAGAAGATGAGGCTCCCGCCAGTTTGGGAATGGCCGATTCGAGTTTTGCGGTATCAGAACGAGAAGAAGAAGAATCTTTGGAGGTTCTCGAGGCCGATTTTCTTCTCGATGACGACGAAGATATATCCGACTTGTTGGTTGAGGGGGTAATCGAGGAAGAGGTTTCTCCTGTGGCAGAGGAAGAGTTGGAAACATTGGCTATCGATGACATTTTATCCGAACTCGATGATGAAGAAATAGAAGCATCGCCCAACACTCCTCTCGAGCAGCAGCTAGATGCGTTACTGAACGATTTAGATGCCGAAAAGGACGAAGATGCGACTCAGCTCATTGAACGGGTAGAGCCTGAAACAACGGCGGATGCATTTCCAGAACCCAGCAAGGATATTGAAGTCGATGTTGAAGTCGACGTATTGGAGTTTGACTCTTTAGAAGAGCATGCCCCCTCGGAGCCGATACCTGAAGTCGAAGTTACCCTCGAGAAGGTCGATACCAAGCCTGAAATATTAGAAGAGGATGATGTTGAAGACGATATAGAGTTGGATCTCAGCTTTTTAGATGACTCTCCCGCACCAGATACTACGGAGCAGCAAGAACCCGTTGAGGCCCAGGCTACATCGATCTCTGAAGAGAGTGATATCGATGTTGAGGTTGATTTGAGCTTTTTGGACGATGAAACAGAGACCGAGGCCAAGATGGAGACTCTTGAACAAGTAGCCGTGGAAGAATTAACCCAAGAGGCCTTTGAAAGTATCGTAGAGACGGTTCAAGAGGAAGTAGAGCAGGTTGATCTCAATTTACTGGAGTCTGCGAGTGAAGCGGACATCGATTTGGATATCGATTTATCCTTTTTGGAGGATGATGAAGAATCGCCTGTATCTGACGATGGTGAATCTGAGATTGTGATTCAATCCATCGAAGAAGAGTTGAACGTCGCTTCAGAAGAACAGACACCGGAAGAGCCACTCTCAGAAGAGGTTGTCTCAGAAGAGTCCGCTGCCGATTTGGATATTGACCTATCTTTTTTGGAAGAAGAACCCGTAGAACTCCAGCAAGACGAAGACATCCAAGATGATTCGACTATGGATGTTGAATTGACGATTCCGACCGCCCAACCGGAAGCAGAAACGGTGTCTCCTGAACCAGAGGAAGATGAGCCCGTATTGACGTTGTCAATGCAAAATATCTCTTCGGAGTCCTTGGGTGAAGAAGAGACGATCCTCCGAGATTACATCTCCGAGCAAGCGGTTCGACCGAAATTATTCGATGTTCAAAATGATGGTTTCTTCGTTGAAGACTCCTCTTCTCCGTCGATTGTCCCAATGGAAGAAGACGAGCCCGTCGCGATTCCAAATGCAGGTGATGTGGTCGTCGAAGAAGACGATGATGTCGATTTGGACTTCTTAGAAGATCTTTTCGACGATTAGTCTTTCATTCTACCTTACAACAAGCCGCCATCGACGACCCACTCTTGTCCGGTAACATAACTGGCATCATCCGATGCGAGGAATCGTACCACTTTTGCGATTTCGATCGGCTTTCCCGGGCGTCTCATTGGTATGCGCTGTTTGGCTTCGGACAATGCTTTGGGATTCATTTCTCGGAGCATATCGGTTTCGATTAATCCGGGAGCGATACAGTTGCAGCGGACATTTTTCTTTGCCAACTCCTTTGACAACGAGCGGGTGAATGCAGAAACCGCAGATTTTGATGCTGCATAGTTCGCTTGGCCTCGATTGGGCGTAATACCGGAAATGCTGGTGATGTTGATAATGCTTCCACTGCGTTGTCGCAGCATTCTTTCCGAGGCGGCTCTGCAAAGTCGAAAGGTCGCGTTGAGATTCACATCGATGACGCTGAGCCAGTCGTCATCACTCATCTGGAGAACCAGCATGTCGTTATTGATCCCTGCATTATTGACCAATATATCCAAACGGTTCGTAGCGGATTGGATCAGCCTTAGGCAGTCTTCGGGTACGGACAAGTCGGCTTGCATTGGAATCCCATCAATCTCTGCGGCCAATTGTTCCGCAGACTCTTTACTTCGGTTGTAGTGGACAATGACCTTTGCCCCCGCACGAGCGAGTTCCCGTGCGATCTCCTTTCCAATGCCACGACCGGCACCGGTGACAATTGCTGTTTTTCCGTCAAGCATCATGAGAATCCTCCTCGAGCTCTAGTTGGGTGTGTGAAATGGCTGATACATTCAGAAGTACCATTAGTAACCGATCAAGCCCCAATGCGATACCTGAGCAGCGGGGCAGTCGATCGACGGCGTCTAAAAAGTGATGGTCAATGGGGTGTGGATTCTTTCCTGCCTCGATGCGCGCATTGTTATTTTTTTCCCAACGATGGCGCACTTCTTGTGCTTCTCGCTCTTCATAAAAGGCATTGGCGAGTTCTATGCCATCTATATACAGTTCAAAGCGGTCTGCATATTGCCCTCTTATGCGAGAAAGAGCTGACGCCCACTGCGGATAATCAAATACAATCGCGCCCCTTGGAAGACGGGGTTCAATTTGATCGACCCAAGTAAAAAGCCAATCCTCGGGAGAGAGTTTTGGATCCAAGAGCTCGGAGGTTCGAATCCGTTGAATGGTCGGTAAAGAGACCCCCAAAGCATCGGCACACGTTTGAAGAAGCGCTTCGGTTTCGTTCATTAGGTCTGCGGTTCCGATTCCAACACGGTACCATTCAAGCATGGAAAATTCTCTGCTGTGGTGTACGCCGACTTCTTCATCGCGAAAGCAGGGCACAATTTGATAGATGCGACACATGCCCATGGTGAGCAGGCGTTTCATGGCAAACTCTGGGGACGTATGCAACCAGCGCTCTCGGCACGGGAGGGCTTCTAAGTGCTCCTCCATGGCAGGAGATGGAACCAAAATGGGCGTTTGTACTTCGAGATATCCGTTCTCCCAAAACCAAGTGCGAATGGCATGGAGTAAAACAGATTTTTGTCGAATAATGGTAGACTTATTTTTTGACGCGAGAGACATACTCATTTGTTCGGGTATCTACGCGAATCCATTCTCCTTGTTCGACAAAGAGTGGAACTTGAACCGAGGCGCCGCAAGAGAGTTTTGCTGGCTTGTTTCCGCCGGTTGCGGTATTTCCCTTGATGCCCGGTTCACAAAAACTGATTTCCGCTTCAATAAAATTAGGGAGCGTAATACTAACAGGACGATTTTTGTAGTACAGGACTTCGACTTGAAGATTTTCGGTAAGATACTTACTCTCGGCTTCAATGGTTGATTCTTGGATGGCTACTTGCTCGTAGGTTTCCATATCCATAAAATTATATGCCTCTCCCTCTTTGTACAGGAATTCCATCGTGGTGTTTTCAACCTCTGCTGCCTGCAGAGTTTCTCCCGTTCGATAGGTGCGCTCAATGACGGCACCCGTTAGCATATTCTTAAGCTTTGTACGGGTGAAAGCGGTACCTTTTCCGGGTTTTACAAATTGGAAGTATGTCATAACATAGGGATTACCATCGACTTCAACTTTGAGGCCATTACGGAATTGAGACGTTTGGTACTTCATAATACGATCTCCTTTTGAGTGTGAGAGGATAAGGTTGGAGATAAAAAAATCAAAGATAGTTGGAAAAAAAGAGCTTTTGGGGCAATTTTCGAATTTAAATGCACAGCTTTGGGAACAGGCTGATCATCTCTTTCCTGTACGTATAACGCGTAGCTGGCTGTCTCGCTTAAAAAGAATTGATGATCCTTTGGGTAT
>JAYYRF010000213.1:0-2706 GCA_036127535.1 Myxococcota bacterium
CATCTAAAACCCGGAGCAGCTCTTTGGTTTTTTCGATTTCCATGCCGAGATGACGAACCGGATTTTGAGACGAGACTTGGATTTGTAGCGCTTTGCAAAGAACTTGAACGATATCCAGTTGTGTACTCGCATGCCGCATACTGCAAAAAAGTGTGGTGTATTCCTCTTGATCGCGCCACCTGGATGCCGCTTCTAAAGCCAGATGCGTCTTTCCAATGCCATTCGTACCGAACAGACAAATAGCAGTGTGCTTATGGAGCATGTCGATGATGTGAGACAGTTCTTCGGTGCGTCCGATCATATCTCCTCTCAGTTTTCGCTCCAGTAAAATGGATCGCGTGTCAACGATCCTCTTCTCCCGCCAGTGCTGTGCCTCCTCTTCGGGCAGCATGTCAAGATGCATCCGAATCTTGCGCGCAAACTGTTCTACTTGCAGTTTGTCCGCATCGAGAGCCGCGGACATGTATTTGCGATACTCAATTTCCGTTAGTCTTCGATGGGTCTCTTGCATTTCCGGATCGTAGAGCAGCGCGCTTTGTAAAAGCTGATCGATTTCCGTATTACACTCGTCCGCTTGCGATTGAAGTCGGTGTGCGGTTTCGAGATGTCTCCACGCTTCGGGAGAGTCAAGCGTGTTGCTTTGAAAGAGTTGGTTGGCGCGCGTCCAGTTCTCTTGGGCCTTCTTTTCAAGATCTTTTACCTTTTCCATGATCTCTTGCGTTTGGGTGAGACGATCCAAGGCTTTTTCTCTCCTTTCCGCTCCTTCGAGCCAGCGCTGAATTTCGACGGCAAATTCTTGCACGGTTTGATACCGGTTCTCAGCATGTGGCTGCATCGCTTTTTCACAGATAACGATTAGATCTTTGGGAATCGAAAGGTGTTGAACGTCGCGCAGACTGGGGATTGGGTCTCCGTCTAGTCTTTCGACCTGGTAGTCTGATATCGGAGGAGACCCTGAAGTTACTTTCTTCTCAATGATAGATTGAATCGAGCCTTGGTACGGATTTTTACCGCACAGAATTTGATAGAGCGTAGCACCCAAACTGTAAACATCACTGCGGATATCGACTTGCTGACTCTCTCCTCGGGCCTGTTCAGGAGACATATATACCGGTGTACCGACAATCATGCCTTCGTGTGGATTGATGCCGCGTTTGGAACGCTCGGTTTCCACACCAAATTCTCCTTGGCTTCCCATGATCTTGGCGACACCCCAATCCAAAACCAATACCTCCCCAAAGTCGCCAATCATAATATTAGAGGGTTTGATATCTTGGTGGATAACCCCTCTGTTGTGCGCATAGGAAATGGTTTCGCAGACATTGTGAAAGGCAGATAGGATTCGTCGAAGAGTCCAGCCCCCCTTGGCCGGCCTCCAAACCCCGTCATAACTCGCTTCGTGAACCTCTTGGATGACGTCCTTTAGCGTTCGTCCTTGTATCTCTCGCATGGTAAAATACAACCGTTTGTCTTCCATGCGACCGAGTTCGTAGACCGGAACAATACCGGGATGCTGTAGTTGTGCATTGATTTGCGCTTCCTCAATGAAATTCTCTTGCTCTACGGCGTTAAGTGAAAATTTGGGATGCATGATTTTCATTGCGATGTATCGTTTTAGGGTATGATCTACGACTTTCCATACGGAGCCCATTCCTCCTTGTCCCAGGCAGGATTGGCGTTCGTACTCACCAAAGGAAGCGATGCTCTCAGGGGCTTGGGTTGCTCGGTTATCGACAGGCATCCGAATGGTTCCGCCGGCAGCACCCTCTTCCGCAGTCTCTTGGGGCTCTTTCGTAGGAGCATCCGCTTGAGCGTTTCCGGGGCTTGGAACGGCCAGAGAACGCGCAGACTCTTGCTGTAATTCTTCGAAGAGAGTTTCGATCGGAGCGCTATCTCCTGTGATCCTATAGTCTCTTAGTAGTTTTAAAAGATGTTTTCGATCCATCAAAACCTTCCCGAAGTAATTTCCTCTTATTATAAAGCACCTTGCTTGGGTACGGTTTTTTTTTCACCCTTTTCTATCGGGATCGTTTACTTCTCAAGCGGTAAGTCTACACATTTGGGACGACGACATTGCGCGATTTTTTTGTTGCAAGGGGGCTGGAAGATGCACTTTACATCGAAATCCCCATCACCGTTCCGATCGGTTTTGGTCTCGATGATTGCATTGGATGAGTCTCGCAGTGTTTGTACGCGTCGGTCGACGGTACCGTTGCCGTTGAGGTCAAAGGTTCGCAGTGATTTGCGAGCTGAAATGTATTCGATTTGGTCGTGACGAGTACACGGTTTGTTACTGCTTTCGTGATGAAGTTCCAATAAACGTCCACTGGCATCGCGTGTATAATCGATCTGCTTATAGGTAAAGGGCATCGTATGCTTTTCGCGGGTTTCCCATTTTTGAAAGAGCAGTTGCCCCTTTGGATTTTTTTGTTCGGTGTAGATTCGTAATAATCGCCCGTTATCATCGCAAATGCATTCGGTAGCACCGGTCGGACATTTTGATTCTTTATTACATGTAGAGGGGTGGAAAGCGTGTGTGGGAAGAGACGCGAGAAAGATCAGCAGCTTCAAATCAAAATCCTCGGAATTGTTGCCTAAATCTGACTACGGTAAAAAGAGAAGAGGACGTGAATTAATTTTATTGTGTTAAAAAAAGACACGATATTCTCGTCGCATGCCTTGGGGTATTTTGAGATGGATTGGTTA
>JAYYRF010000214.1:0-4180 GCA_036127535.1 Myxococcota bacterium
GATATGTTGGGTGCTATTTGGGTGAGAGAGGATTTAAACTTTTCGATCAACGCGGTCAAGTCCGTCCCAAAATCTGCGCGGCCTCCACCATTGCTAAGCCAGGCATCCCAAACTTCTAGAATCGAATGACTGGAAATCACATCGGTTCTGCGATTGTATTCTTGTAGCTTCGCGAAGAGAGCATTTAAGTTATCTTCTTCTATCAAGACATTGTTCGAGTCTTCTAAGACGAGATTTTGTGTAGCAAGCTCCAACAAGTATTCTTCGAGTGCCGCTTCGTCTTTCAAGTAACGTTCCTTTCTTCCTTTTTTCAGCTTGTATAAGGGAGGCTGTGCGATATATAGATGGCCGCCGTCCACCAAAGGCTTCATTTGTCTGTAAAAGAAGGTGAGCAAAAGCGTACGAATATGCGATCCATCTACATCCGCATCCGTCATAATAATCACGCGCCCATATCTTATTTTTTCTTTCTCAAAATCTCCGCCAACACCAGCACCAATTGCAGAAATAATGGTCTTTATTTCTTCGTTGTTAAATATTTGGTCTAGACGAGCACGTTCGACATTGAGAATCTTTCCGCGGAGCGGTAAAATCGCTTGATACTTTCTATCTCGGCCTTGCTTTGCGGATCCGCCAGCCGAGTCTCCCTCCACAAGATATAGTTCGCAAAGACTCGCGTCCTTTTCTTGACAATCTGCGAGTTTACCAGGAAGATCTCCTCCCTCCAAAACGCTTTTACGACGTGCGAGTTCTCTCGCTTTTCTCGCAGCCTCTCTCGCTCTTGCCGCATCGATGGCTTTTCCGATGATTGTTTTTGCTATTTTGGGATTTTCAGCGAGAAATATACTTAGATGTTCTCCAACAATGCTTTCGACCAATCCCTTAACTTCAGAGTTTCCGAGTTTGGTCTTGGTCTGGCCTTCAAATTGCGGTTCTGCGACCTTTGTTGAAATAACGCAAGTCAGCCCCTCTCGAATGTCGTCACCACTAACCGAACCGATCTTGGCACTTTGCATGTGATTAGATAGATAAGAGTTAAAGCTTCGGGTCAGAGCGGATTTTAATCCAGAGACATGTGTTCCACCATCAACCGTATTGATGTTGTTTACAAAAGCCATGATGGATTCTTTGAACGCTGTCGTCCACTGCAGAGCGATTTCCACCTCCAACGACCCCGAATCCGAAGATGATTCTTTTTTTCCTGAGAAGTAAATCGGCTCAGAATGCAGCTTATTTTTGGTTTCATTGATATGCTGAACGAAAGATCGTATTCCCCCTTCATACATAAAGGTTTCACTGAAATCAACTCTTTCGTCTGCAATCGTGATGGCCACACCGGGATTTAGAAATGCAAGCTCTTGCAGTCTTTTTGCAAGAATGTCCTTGGAAAAATTGAGACTTTCTTTAAAAATACCTCCATCAGGGAAAAAATTGATAGAGGTTCCCGTTTGATCCGTGTCTGATACGGGATTGAGTCCAGTTGTCGGTTTACCATACTCATATTGCTGGACGTACTTTTTACCTTGTCTCCAAATATTAAGTGTGAGCTTCGTTGCCAATGCATTTACACAAGAGACACCAACACCGTGAAGACCACCCGAAACCTTGTAGCTATCCTTATCAAATTTCCCGCCGGCATGAAGCGTTGTTAAAACCAACTGTGCGGCTGGCATATTTTGGCCTTCATGTACGTCAACGGGTATACCACGTCCATCGTCTCTTACCGTACAAGAACCATCGGCATGAAGAGTTACCGTAATATTACTACAGTGACCAGCCATTGCTTCATCTATAGAGTTATCCACAAGCTCATAGACCAAATGATGCAATCCAGCGGGTCCAGTAGATCCAATGTACATTGCCGGTCTCATGCGTACCGCTTCTAGTCCTTCAAGTACTTGGATACTGTTCGCGTTATAGCTTGGAAGTCCTTCTGTTGCTTCTTGCTCTGATGCTAGACTCATTTTTTCCCCTTGTTTAGAGCTAATATATAATGTATAGTGCCCATTTTGTCTAATACAAGCGAGAAAAGGACGTTTTATGTCCTTATTTAGAGGTAAAAAATATCAATTTCTTTTAACGACCCCATCCTCAACGTACCAACGGCTCAATAAACTCATCGGTAGACTTCCCAAGTACGATGGATCTGTTGTGGTTATCCATATTTGATTATCGCGCTCTGCTAGCATCCTTAGCAACTTTTGCGTTCGATCTCGATCGAGTTCAGAGCTCAAATCGTCAAGTAAAAATATCGGTGTATCTCCTCTCCTTCGGGCCGCTTCTACTTCTGCCAATTTTAGAGAAATGACAATCGAGCGCGTCTGACCTTGTGAAGCAAATTTTTTAGCCACGGCACCATCGAGTAAGATTTTAATATCGTCACAATGCGGACCAACCAATGCGCGACGCAATCGAATCTCTTCTGACCGTTTCTCTTTCAGGGTTGAAATAAACGTTTCTCTGAGTTTTTCTGGTGTCGTGCCTGAAATTCCAGTCAAGCGCAAAGAAACCTTTTCTTTTCCAGCAATAAAATTATGCATTTCTTGAAAAGGACCTTCGAGTTCTTTTAAAATCATTTGCCGCTGGATGGCAATTCGAACACCATAGGTGACCAATTGCTCATTCCAAATGTCGAGTTGTCCCCCATCGTCGTTGTTCTTGAGTAACGCTTTTTTCTGGTCTAAAACTTTATTGTAGGTTCGAATTAAAGACAGATACGCTGGACTTGCCGTAAAACGAGCGCGATCTAGGAAGTTTCGTCTCAATTCCGGACGTCCACGAACAATCTCTGTTTGATCTGGGCAAAAAAGAACCGAACGCACAATGTTAAACCAAGATCCCAAGTTTTTACATGGGATTCCGTCTAAAAATATGCTTCGTCCTTTTTGGTTATATCCCCAAACCAACTTTCTGGTACCATAGTTTGAAATCACTCCCGCTTCGATTTGAGCTCCACTCATTCCTTTGCGAACTAGATTCCTGGGTTGATGATCTCGAAAACTTTTCAGAGAACAAAGAACATACAAAGACTCCAAGATATTGCTCTTGCCCATGCCATTGTTTCCGTGTAGAACGACAAACTGACCGCATTTCTCCAGGTGGGCAGAAGCTATATTTCTCCAGTCTCGAAGTCGTAATGATTCTATTTTCAGCGGAGACCTCTCTTAGTTGTGTCGCATTGGCATAATGACAAACTTACAATCATCGCGATTTGGTATCTTCACTACGCATGGATTCATTGGATCTTTCAACTCCAAGAGCAGATATTCGCTTTCTACCGCCGTGAGTATGTCTTGGAAATAGTTGATGTTGAAGGAAATGCTAAAAGGACTTCCCTCAAAATCCACATCTATCGATTCTCGAAAATCTCCTAATTCTACATTGTTCATCGTCAGTTCCAAACCATCTGATTCAAATGAAAATTTAACAGAGGAATTGGTTTTGGTCTGAAAGATTCCAACGCGTCTGAATATGTTGGAGAGCTTTTTTCGGTTTACCTTGGCTCTTCGTTCAGCCGTTAATCGCTCGAATACCGTTTTGTAATTCGGAAATTGGCCGTCAACCAAGCTAAAACTTAATTTTAAGTCTTCGATGGCAAATTCTGTTTCTTGTTGCCCAAAGGAAATAGACCACTCTTGTTCCCCGTAATTTGCACAGAGTTTTAGTAATTCTTGAAGCGCTTTTTTTGGAAGAAGCATCTTTTGAATCAATTGATCTAGAGAGGCATAATCACCGTCAAACTTAGACTCTGATAACGAAAGTCTATTCCCATCGGTGGTGACCATTCGAAGAGATGGCAATTCGCCTTCATCTACAATTTCTATGTGTGCACCATTGAGGTTCGTCCTCTCTTGATCGATAATTGAGAAAACCGTTTCGTTAAGTAGCCGCTTCAAACTTAGATTCGGGAGAGATATATTGATGGATGTACTCACAGGCTTGTACGGAGGAAACTCATCTGGATTTTTACACTCAGCAATATTGAACTTCGCTTGACCACCCTTCACGTTCAAACGCTGCTTGTGAAATTTTAAATTGGTCGTTTCAGAATTCAAAGAACGAATGATCTGAAAGAATCTATACGCCTTTACACATATAGAGCCTTCAGTGTAGATCGTAGCTTCTATTTGGTCTATAAGTGTCAATTGTCCATCGGTTGCTGTAACCGACAGCTGATCTC
>JAYYRF010000215.1:0-5665 GCA_036127535.1 Myxococcota bacterium
CAGACCATCTGTGCCAAGAGCAAATACCTGTTGCCCAGCCATTTTGTGGAAGCGAAAAGCTTCGTTTTTTCGGTAGGTCTGTATTTCGGTTTCAATGGTTTGCCAGGCTTCTTCCCCGCGAAGAACTTCTTTCCGAATGTATGCGAGCGTCTTCTCTTCTCGGGGGGAAATTTCGGCACCCATATCTCCTTCTTCGTCGATGAGCGCGTAAAAGAGGGAGTGAATGGTACGCTCTGCGTCGGTGAAAAGCCCTCGGTTGTGCATCGCCAAGCTCAGCATTTTGGGATCGAGTTCTTCTCCGTCCACTGCAATTCCCTTGGTCTTTTCCTTGATGTTTGGAGTGGACAAGGAAACCAAGGATTGTATGATGGAAGGACACTCGATGATCTGCAGGGAACCGTGTGAACCATAAGAAAAAGACAGGGCTTGTATGCCCAAATTGAGACCTTCTGAGTGAGAGGCGGCGATCAAAATCCAATCGTGATGTTGAACGAGATCAACGATGGTTCCGCGTAAACCCTTTTTAAAAACTTCTGTTGTCATCTATGTAAAATCCTCAATAAATATGGACAGTTTGTCTCTTCAAAACGTTGTAGGATGTGTTCTTATTGCTCTTTGGATGCTGGCGTGACAGTCATCTCATCAAGAAATGTCAATTGTGGCATTGGGGCATCTTCGTATTGTTTTTCCAATCGAACCAGTGCCGAGAGGGCCATATCTCGCACAATGATTCCTTTGTAAAATGCCAATTCCTTGAAAATAGGAATCATGACTTCAGCAAAATTGCGATCGACCAGTGCCAAATCGCGAAACGCTTCCAATAAAAATTGCTTGGTTCTCCAGCCGGGCAGGCGAATGTCGGATTTTTTTCGTTTCTTCTGTTTGGGGGGGCGCTTGGGAATTCGAAAGAGTTCTCGCTGTGCAAAATCTGCAAGAGATTGGTAGTCGGAAAGGTTGGGGGTCAGATCCTTCGGGGTTCCTTTACCCAAATACTTTTCGCGGCCGATCGGTTCTCCAGAGCGCGGATTGATACGAGCCGTTCGTACCCGATTTTGCTTTGGTTTGTTGCTGTTGCCGGGAACCATAGAGTCTTCGTAGACGGACCAGTCAGGGGTTACGATTGGTATTTGCGCAACATCCCACATGATGGAGACGATCGATGCGCGAACAAAGGGATCCGAGCTTTGGGTCAGCAATATCAGCTTATCGGGTTGAGCAAACGCTTCTGGATCGGACTGAATCAGTTGCATACCACGCTTTCGCGAGACGGGATTTTCGGAAAAAACATAGGAGAACAGATCTTCGGGTGTAAAATCGGGTGCTCTTGTATTGATGAAGGAGTGTTTGGAACTCGGATTTTCAATACATCGTAAAATGAAGTCTGCTACATCGTTATGCGGCGAGAATAGAAGTTCACCCAACTCGATGAACCCAAAGGTCTCTTCTTTTTGAATCCAATCGGCTAAGTAGAGTTCCGCGATATGTATCGCAAAGGTTCGCTTTTGCACCTCTTGAGACCCAATTTGCTCTTTAAACCAATCGAAGGGAAAAAGTTCGGGCGGGATGATGCACTCTTGTGCGAGCGGCTCCAGCTGGTGGTGGTCGCGGTATCGTTGCAGACGGTTTTTTAAAAATGTTCGCCAAAAAATACACACGGAACTTTTTTGGTTCCACTCTTCATCGATGAGCTTAAAGACTGTCTGAATCGAAGTCCGGATTTGCTCGTTTGTCGGAGAAAGAGAGGGTTCGTCTTTCTTCGAGGACAACAATCCGAGTTGGTAAATCGGAAAGGAGGATTGAAAGAGCTCTGCGACGAACGCATATTCGCGACGACCGTTTCGATGTTTTAAAACCCATTTTGCACCCAAATGTTCAATTGTGCAGTCCTCCCGATTTGAGAGGGTCGTCTGCGCGAAGGTTTTAAGCTCTCGAGAGAGAGAACTACACACCTGCTTGTAGGAGTCAATCTCGACATATGGAGACCACTCCCTCGTTTTATATTCTTGATTGGAAATCAACGATCGAAGAAATCCAACGGGAACTTGCTCGGGTAATATCTGTTCGTTTTGGTAAGCGGAGAAAGCCACTTGGGCAAGCTTTTTGTCTCTGTGAAGAAGCAGTCGTCGATAGTGGAGCCCGGAGAACCGTTGGGAGAGAGCATTGCCTTGCGCGTCCTTTTTGCTCAATGCATTCCAAGCCCAAGCGCTTAGGGTGTTGGCAACCCTTTGACCGGCTGGATATTCGAATAGATTTTCAAGGTACACATCAAACCAATCTATCCCGTGCGCGTGTCTTCCTTCTTCGATATAAGACATGGCCAGTTCTCGAACCCGCTCGTCTCGCGCGTAAAGACGATTTCGAATCCACTCTTTGTGTAGACTATTTTTACTGAAGTTTCGCTCGATGGCTTTTACGGCGTAATCGTGCAAGCGAGCGTCCCCGAGGAAGCCCGTCCAAAAATCCAAGTCCATTTGCTCGGCGAAGGGAGACTTCTTCTCTCCCTCGGGAAAGAGCAACCACAAACCGAGTTCGTGAATGCTTGTATTCCGTGAGCGGAGCATCCAAATGACTTTGTCCAAAGATATATGCGGTGCCATTTCATACATGAATTGGCGGATGAAATCACATGTGTACGCCAATGCTCTGCTTCCGTACGCGGCGTTGTTGTCGGTGTTGAGGTCGATGAACGCCAAAATAACCTTGTGTAAGTTTTGGGAAATGAAATCGGCTTTGGGAATGTCGGTTATGGGATCGAGGAACCAATGGACTATGAATTTTTTGATGCTGTTTGGGCTTCTCTTGTCCGTTCCTTTTTCTACGATCCAGCTGGGGGATAGATTGACCAGCGTAGAACGGTGATGGTTAATGAGCTTGTTTAAGGCCCAATCAGACGTCTTAGGGTCTTTTGCGTCTAAAAATAGTCGCATGAGTGGGGCCGAGCGTGAAGTCCAAGACAACTCTTCTGCCCATTTGACCCACAGACCCTTAGAGAAATTACGCGTATATCGTGTTGGAAACGATCTTAGTTGGAGCAAAATCTCAATGAGGATGTCTTCTTTGGTCTCTTCGCTGAGTACACTCCACTGCCGTATGTGCTGTTTGGCGAACATCTTCTCTAAAAAAAGGTAACTTTCGGTTGTCACCTCGTTTACTTTCGAGCGAGACTTGAATAAACCAGCATTGTTCCAGTTTACGTCTTTCATATCCATGGGCAGCAGCGTTTTGGGAAACGAGTATCGCATGATTTTCCAGGTCTTCGTGGAGAACAATTCGGGTGAGAGCTTTGTCCAACGATCGTATAATACGGCATAGAGAGACCATTTTTGATCCATGAGCCCTCTTTTTAGAATGTACTTGAAGGCTTGCCATGGCCCCCACTTCAGCGGTATATCCTTCATGATGGCCACGAGTTGCTCTTGCGCAAACACAGCCTTTTCTTCGTAGAGGAACAACAAGAATTCTCCGAGCTTAAGTCTTTCGGGAACGCAAGAGGGATTCTTCAAAAGTTCGTCAAAACGCTCGGTAAAGAGCTCTGCTTTTTTCTTCCGCGTTTCTTGGTGGGGAAATCTGGATGAAAAGGATGGCTTGATTTGATGGAGAACGTTGGGATCGACAGCATCGTTGTGATACTTTACTCTAAAATCATTATATTGGATGCTGCCTTCGGGTAATTCCGAAGATACGACGGGTGCCGGGTCTATAATACACAGTTTGATCGCGTACTCCGCTAACCGTGGATCCTTGGCCCGGTACGCTTTCATTAAGCCGGTGATGCTCAACCACCCCGCATCGTATAATTCTTTGTCCTTTGCCTCGACTTGATACATTCGTACACCTCTGCAACAAAATAATTTCCTATCCGATTCTCCCTGTCCTTTCTACCCAATTCTTCGAATTTTGCCCCGTCCTCGTCGAGGAAGAAATCCTTCGCGTGGGGAATCGTTTTGATTATATTATCTCCGTGTTTCGCTCAGACTTCGTGTCTGGAAAGAGCGCTACGTTCTTCATATACTGTTCTTTTTCATTACCGATATATTGGTCATTTGGTGCGATGTTTACAGCGGTTCCTGCTCGCTGCATCTCTGCCGCCAGCAGGAACCGCTGTAAACATCCCATGGACCAGTGTAAATAGGTCAAATCCGGAAACACAAAAGCGCATCCATTACCACCGATGCGCTTTATTTTTTGCGATGAATTCCCTACTTCGAGTTCGGTCCCCATTCAATCCCCAAAGACGTTTGGGGTTTTTTGGGGTCCCATCCTTTGGGAGGTTGCTCAGTGACTTTGACACGAAGGGCTCGCAGACCATGAACCCCTTGTAAGTCTTCCAAAAGCTCGTCAATTACATTTTCGGTGAGAAAGCCCAAATTTTGGAGATAGGTGATGAAGTCTCGATACATTTGGTACTCGCGTTCTTGGGTATAAACAATGGCGATCTGTCCGGGTTGCGTAAGACGCTCTCCTGTGCGTTGTATGCAAGCCTTGTCGATACGCTTTTTGACAATTTCGTAGCGTGCGTTGTAGGCTCCATCGACGCTAAAGTGCTTCTCTTCAGGCTGGAAGGTTATATTCAGCGGTGTCGACTGAACCAAAATGAGATGTGCGGTATCGAGCGGTGTGTTGAGTTGTGGTTTTATGTCTCGCATGAGCCATACCACACCACACATGGTCATAAGCTGCCATAAATATAGATTTCTCAGATCCAAGGGGCTGCAGGTGCCGGACTCGAGAAGAGAATCCCCGACGTATATGTTGTGATCGACGCCGTCGGTTTTAAATTTCTCAAAATAGTGTGGGATCATTTTTTGCGCGAGCTCTTGCTGCATGTCGATATAGGCGCCGATGGTGTCGTTGATCTGCATAACAGATTGATCATAGCTCTTGCGCACTTGGTAGACGACCCCCACTTCGGGGTCGAGCTGTTTGCGGTATTGGTCGATTTTACCGCGGATTTCATCGCTGAGATAGCCGAGTTCGTCGAACGCGGACTCGACGACCTGACGCAAAAACATGTAGATTCGGGTTTCATCACCAGATCGTAATCCCTTGGCAATGGCTGCCTGGTGCTGTTGGATACGAAATCCGAGTTCGTTAAAGACGGGTCTTGGATGGGTTGCGCCGGCAGTGGCGATGACTTCGGCCGCCAGTCCGAGTTGGTGCTCGAGGTCTGCTTGAATGGAGTCGTTTCGTTTGGTCGAGGAGCCTCGTATGTCCGATACGCCAAATAAAGGAACTACAGATTTGAATATGACGGGTTCAGGGGTCGGAATTTCATCGTGTTCGATCTGCTGTAAGTAGTTGCGTGCCATCTCTTGGAAGCGCCACTCAACCGAAGGGTGAATGGCCGTGCAGGTCTGCTTGATGACGGCCATGATTCGCTCGTGTTCTCCTTCGTGAACGTGGTTGATAGCCATGGCCACATATTCGCTTAGCGTCACCAGCCGGGTGGCAGAATAAAAGTCAAAGGCATGGTCTTTTTGAGAGCCAAATTCGATGAGACCAATGCATTCCCCGTGATGCAAGAGCGGTGCGATCAAAAGACTTCTAAAACCCGCCTCTTTGATCGAGCTTAGGCCGTTTTCATCTTTGATCGAGTTGATAATTTGCTGGTTGCTCAACGCCTTTAGGTATACATCAGACTTGTGGAGATTCCCCGGATCCACAT
>JAYYRF010000216.1:0-3785 GCA_036127535.1 Myxococcota bacterium
CACAGATCATCGATAAGAACAGAAGATCAGGCAATTTTTTTTGATGATGTCGTAGAATCCATATGGAAAGAATGACCAACAGAAGGGTCATCGCGATCAGCGTTGTCTCATGTACCGTCGCGAATGCAAATACAGAGATCCAAATCGGGACGCTGAGCGATATGCTTTTGGAGGTAACGGAACGCATTACACTTGGGGATACGGGTTCAAACAGACGAATTGAGATTCTTACTGCGTTTTACTACGGAATACCATTTCGTTTCATCAACAAATAGTCAACTTTTGTACGAGATACAATTTCACTCTTGCTTTGTTATCTTCTTTGTAGACGGTTATGAAGCCGTAAAATAAAATCAAGATTCATATTATTACATCGAATACAATTTTGGTGAAACGAAGAGAAAAGGAGCATAAAGAATGTGGAAAGCACTTGGGCTATCGTTCGTTTTGTCTCAAGGTTTGGTTGCCTGCCAAGAAAGCGAAGAGTTGGTAGACAATCAGACCCAAACGGAGCCGATCCCCCCTCAGCCGATTGCAAAGATTCCTACGAAGGAGAGTAATGAAGCGACACAAAAAACAGAATTAAGTGAAGATATCGGTCGTTGGAGACGCGCTCGTCCCGCACAGGACGCCTTTGAGCAACTCGAAGCACTGGGCTACATGGAGGGCTATGAACAGGCACCGGGTTTTGCCGGAATTATGCGTCATCAAAAAGAAAAGACGTTCAAAGGATATAACTTCTATGTTTCGGGACATGGTACCGCAGCCATATTGTTGGATATGGATGGTAAAACGCTTCACGAATGGTCTTATCCTTTCCAAATGGCCTTTCCAGACGAGCCGCCCATCGATCGCAAGGACAATACCCAAGAATACTGGCGTAGAGGATATTTGTATCCCAACGGTGACATCATCGTCTTACATACCAATTACGGTACAATGCGATTGGACAAGGATTCCAAACCCAAATGGATTGTAAAGAATAAGCCACATCATCATCTTACGGTAACAGAGGATGGAAACATCTATGTTTTGACCCGTCGTCTCAACGTGGTTCCGGAGATTAATCCGAAGAAAAAAGTATGGGAAGGGGGCATAGATATCCTTTCTGACGACGGTACCGTTCTGCGTAATGTATCGATACTCAAAGCACTTTTGACCTCGGACCTCAAAGAGCCCAAAGAGGCGCTTGGAACCGCCGGAGATTTGCTCCATACCAACTCTATAGAGGTTTTGGACGGCCGTTTGTCTACATTGATACCGGCCTTCAAAAAAGGAAATGTGCTTTTGTCTTTTCGAAAGCTCAATATGATTGCCGTATTGGATATGGATACAGAAAAGTTGGTTTGGGCTAAGACCGGGGTTTGGGTGAAGCAGCACGATGCCTTTGTGGTAGATGAAGACAGTTTAATTTTGTTCAACAACAATACAGGGAGCAAAAAATCGTCAGTGATGATCATCAATCCGAAGACCGACGAGGAGCAGTGGACTTTTGTCGGCAGCAAAGAGGAGCCGTTTTACACATCGAGTTGCGGGGCAAACCAGTGGCTTCCGAACGGCAACGTCTTGATGGTTGAATCCAATTTTGGTCGTGCCTTAGAAGTGACCAAAGAAGGAGAGATCGTTTGGGAATTCGTGAGCCCGCACCGCGCCGGAGAGAAAAAAGAATTGATTGCGACCCTATTTGATGTCGATCGACTGCCAGAGAGCTTCGATATCTCTTGGGCGAAGAACCGTTGATGCGGCGGGCTTAACGTTTATGGCAAAGCAAAAAGAAAGATTTTTCTCTCCCTTTGAATTGGGGTTGGGTTTGATCGTTCTGTTTGCGGTGCTGAACGCCGCTGGATTTTGGAGTTACACCATCGACGACTCCTACATCTCCCTTCAGTATGCAGGACGTTGGGTCGACGGTTTGGGACTCACCTATATCGACGGGGAACGGGTTGAAGGGTTTTCCAATCCAACGTGGGTGCTTCTTTTAGCGATGACGTTGCTTCTTGGATTTGAAACTTTGGTTGGGGCAAAGCTCTTGGGGCTCCTCGGGCATGCGGGCATCATCATATGCACGGCCGGTATTCTACGATCTGTCGTTAAACCCGAAAACAATACAGAAAGAAGCATAATTTTGCTGGGGGTTGCATTTTTGGCCGTTAGCTTACCGATGAATTTTTGGCCGGCAACCGGTATGGAAACAACGTTCTATCTCTTCATGCTGGTTGCGATGTTTTGGCGCATGCTGATCGAGTGTGAACAGCCCGAATCGAGGCCGTACTCGGCGATGATCGCTGCGATGACCACCCTCTTCCGTCCGGAGGCTCCCGCACTGGTGCTGGGTGGTTTTTTGATGATGTGCGCAAAGCTTTGGCTGCATAAAAAGAGATTGGCCTTTTGGCTTCTCTTATTCTTCACACCGACAATAGGATACCTGATCTTTCGATTGTCTTACTATGGATACCTACTTCCAAACACCGCATATCAAAAGGGGGTGGTCGGCTCTTTTCGCAGTCTATACCACTATATACTTCCGTGGTATCAGCTGGAGTGGGTTTTTGCCAGCTTGGGTATCGTAGGATTCTTCGTCTTTTTGGTTGGCAAAATACGGGTGGTCTGGCCGCTGGGGATAGCATTCTTGGCACAGTTATTCTTTTTGGGCTCTATAACATACGATTGGATGCCCAATCAGCGTTTTGTGTTCCCGATTATTCCATTTTTGGCGATGGGGGTTTCCTATCTTTTTGTGGTGTTCCATCGGCGGTTATCGGTGCGATCACCTAAATTCGCCGTCTTTTTTCTTCTTGGACTGTTGTTGTATCAAGGAGGACGCTCTTTGCAGTATAACCGTGTAGAGCACGCGCGAGGATTTTGGACGGATGCGGTTCTTCGGTTCTCCAAGCGTCAAAAACACCAGTACTTTCCCGCGTCTCTTTTTGTTCCGTGGAAGATGCACGACCGGAGCGGAGCGTGGGTTATAGAACACATTGCTCCGAAGAGTACGCTTGCATACACCGAAATTGGAATCTTAGGCTGGTCGGTCGATGTGCGTATTCTCGATTTGGAGGGACTGACTTCTGCAGAAATGTCCGGTGCTACGGGGATGGATTGGCCAGCAAAGGCGCAATTCTTGGGTGAGCAAAGACCGGATTGGATCGTCGTCAAGGTTGGGAACAAGGATCGCTTCCAAAGCCTAACGGATCAAGAGTGGCTTAGTGAATATGAAATGATTCAATTCTATCGCCCAGAAGCCTTTGTCGCACGTCGAAAAGATGCGACTCCACCCAGCGAAGAGCAGATTTGGACGGGGTTTTTACACGCGATCGACAAAGAACCCAATTCGTTACGGTATTGGCTCAAATTTGCGGAATGGTCTGCGTATTTGCAGAAGGAGGATGCCCTGAAGCGAGCATGTGCCCGTATACAAAAATGGTATTCGATACCGAGGCACCACTCGAATTGTCTCTCTATGATCGAAGTTCGTCCCTCCCGTCCCGATACATCGCTGAAATCGATGGGGGGCCAAATGGTTGCTAAGGTTAATGCGACCAAAGGACGCGTAGCCTATGATCAAAAGAATTGGAAAAAGGCAATCGAATCCTATTCTCTAGCGATTGAAGCCGAGCCAAAGAAGGCATCACAGTATCGTTTTCGAGCCCGTGCATATTATCATGAACAAGAGTACGAGAAAAGTTTGGCTGAGTTTTCTCAGGTACGGCGTTTAGAGCCTCCAGACAAGGTTCCTCCAATCGAAATACCTACAGATGAAAAGCTCGTGGATATGGATCTTCGAG
>JAYYRF010000217.1:0-8341 GCA_036127535.1 Myxococcota bacterium
AGATCGGATATAATTCCAAGCAGTTGTCACAAGCGGAAGGGGAAATTCATCGTTTGCAGGAGCGCATTGCTCAATTGGAAGAGGTGACCCGTTCTCGTGGGCGCGACGAAATTATGAAGATGGAGACAATGGACGAGCTCAGGACAGAAGTTGCCAATCTTCGCAATGACATCGAGATTCTCTCTCGTGACCACCAAATCAAGAGCGAGACGACGGAAGCGCTTGCGGGTGACACGAACTATCGTTTGGAATGGCTCGAAGATCGGGCGAAGAATCTCGAGTCGATGTTGGGGATTGAGACGCCGTCACCCCTGAATACTGACGGTTCGAACGATACCCCGGCAGAGACCAAAGAGGACACAGAAGATACGCCACAAGAGAATGTAGAGGAAACACCATCAACGGAATCAAAAGCGGAACCCGAGAAAGAACCGAAGGAAGAACCAAAGGGAGAGCGGAGTCCGGATCAGTTGTTGGACCTCGCCAAGCAGCACGTAGAGCAAAAGAGAGAAATTGCAGCCGAAGCGGTTCTTAAGAACGTTTTAAAACAATTTCCCAAACACAAAAGAAGAACCGAGGCGCTATACAGATACGCCGAAGTGGCTCTTCTCCGCGGAGACTACCAAACCGCAGCCACGCGTTTTCAGGAGGTTCTCGACGACAACAAAAAGAGTTCTTGGGCTTCTTGGGCACTCTACAAGCAAGGGGAATGCTTTGAATTGCTCGAGGAAAAAGACTCGGCCAACATCTTTTACGAGGATGTTATCAAAGAATACCCCAAATCCAAAGCGGCCAAAGAAGCGAAAAAGAAGCTAAAAAAAGAGTAACTTCATGCCATCTTGGTGAAGGTGTGAAGATTGAATGTTAAGAAACGAATATTCTCTTTCTCCTTGGTGTTATGTCTCTTCCCGAAGCTGAAGAATATGCAAACAAACCACTTCGTGGGGCAAATTACATAGCGGTCATTCTCTTTTTGCTGATCATGGTAGGGCCGCTCGTCTTTTACCAAGCGTTCTATGCCTCGAAGGAATTGCCGCTTGGAGGAGAGACGGCGGCGGCCACCGTTGCGTTGGGGGCTGTCTTTCGATCGAATGGCCGCAACCTCTTGAAATCTACATTTATGTCAGCGGTGCGAACGGCTCTGCGCACGATAATCCGTCGTATCGTGCGCATGGTGATTCCCATTGTCTTGCGTCTATTCCTTCCGATTATACAGACCAAAATGCGAGGGAAATCGCAACCGAAGCCGCAGCAACCGTTGGCCATGGCTTTAACATTGGGGCTGTTTGCGCTTTCCGCATCTTTTTACGGTGTGATTGCGTTGAGTCCTTCGGAAAGCAAAGAAGGGGTTCTCTTCGGGTTTTCCCTTCCCGTGTGCGCCATCTTAGCTGCGAGTGCCCTCTTGATACACTATGGCTTGCTGTCTTACTTCTCCCAAAGAGAAAACACGCAGATTCGTTTGGAGACCACACTGGAAGGTGTTTTACTGCAAGCTTATTTTACGGGTGCTCTTTCGTATCTACCCTTGGCTTCGGATCTCAACATCGAAGGAACGGTGGAGCAAAAAGCGCGTTGCGCCGCGAAGAGTCTCTTGGGGCTTATTCTTTTGAGTTTATCGCTGGATACATTGGGACACCTTTTCTACATACCCTTCTTGTACAATTGGGGGGCTCACCTTCTTTTGTATGCATTTGTCGTCTCTTTTCCGCTTGCTCCGCTGGACGGAAGCGATATTTGGCGTCACAATCGGCGCTGGTGGTTCGGTATCTTCGCATTGATTCTTCTTTCTTTCTTGCTAAACATGCCCGAAACCTTTTATGAAATATTGTAATTGCCACTGAGCACGATCCATGAGAATTCCTAAAAAAGTATCCAACCGCATTGGGCAAGCGACGATTTTATTCATCTTGCTTTGGACTTTTCTGTACAATCTCATCGTCAAAGAACAAGGGTTGATCGGATCTTTTTTTACCTTGATCGATACGATTACCGAAGATATTGTCATGGGGTCTTCTGTCACCATTTTATCGGTTGGTATGATTGTCTTGGTCTTTGTTTTGGCCAACCTGTACGCGCAAATCTTGAGCCATCATACTTCTTTCCGGATGTTGGAACGATTGGTGGAAGAAGAACTCTCCAAAGGTCAATATCGACGTTTCTTTCAGCGAATTCTCTGCTTTGATCGAGAAGAGCCCGGAGAGTGCGTATATCCGCTGCGTTTCTCTTCTGTCTTTATTTCCCTTTCGATCATTTATGCGATGAGTTGGATTTATCTTCTGGTGTTCAGCGAACTGCTTTATTTATTTGTACAAGGGGGGTTAAACGTAGCCGTCAGCAATATTCAGCTTCTTCCGGTTATCGCGATTTCGGTTCCACTTTCCGTTCGTCTCCTCGCTTATCTCAAATATCCCTATGTTCAAAATTGTGCGCGTTTATTGCCGACAGCCTGTCTCTTGCTACTTTTGGTAAATTTTTTGATATATCTTTTCAATACAGACGGGCAATATTTCTTTTTAGCTCCTATATTATCGGATATAGGTCTACAAAAAAATTATATTCACAGTGGAATAATGCTCGCTTTTAGCCCCGTTTTTTTAGAAAGTATCTTTTGGATGATCGCCATATTCTTCTCTGAAGAGGAGGAGGAATGAAGATCTTTTTATTGATGATGCAATTGGGAACAGCCATCGCGCAAGATAGCCCTTTGGCAGCGGAGCAAGAACGATTGCGCCGTGAGATTCGCCAGTACCAAAAGAAAAACGATTGGAAGCAAATCAATCGTACATACGAAAAACTCAGTAAAATCGCTTCGAAACGGTTTCCGCTGACCTTTGATGATCATGTGAACGGAGCTTTGGCGTCACAAGAACTCGGACAATTGTATACATGCATTCAACGATTGGAAAAAGCGTTGGTGCTCAAGCCAGACGCAAGTGAACGCCAATGGCTCAGTTTTTTAAACAGTTCTACTGTGCTAATCAACATACGGGTTCCTTCTAAAGACCACTACTTGGCGATTCAGACGACTCCGTTTGAACCAGAGTTACAACTTGCGATTGAGTTCGCGGAAAGAGAATTACGTGAAAAGGGTCGTTTTCAGGGACATTTACCCATTGGGCGGTATGTTTTCGGAGAAGCCTTCTTTGATGTAGAAGTGGGTCAAAAGACCAAAATATACAAACAACCACCCAAAGAGAGCCGCGTCGAAAAAGCAGAGGACGAGCAGGAAAAGCAAGACCAAAAAGCGGCGCAAAATCGCCAAAAACAGGAAGAGAAGCAGCGAAAAGAAGCGCAAAAAGCGCAGCGAGAAAAGGAGAAGGCGGAGCGAAAAGCGCTGGAAAAAGCCGAGCGTGAGAGAAAAAAGAAAGAAGCCCGCGCAAAGAGAGAGGAGCGAGCGAAGCAATCGTCGCTCACAAAGGGAGAGGGGCTTTCTTCTCCCGGATTCGCTCTCAAACTCGGTGCGAATGTCTCTGGATACTTACCGAGAGAGGACAACGGCCCTTTTCGACTTTTAGGGCCGAGCTTTGGTCTGGTGGGACGCTACAGTGTAGAAAAGTACATCAATACCCCGCTTTCCTTTGAAGTTGCCATCGACAGTCACTTTGCCTTTTCCAACAGCATCACGTCCTACGGTGTCTTGGGACGCGTATTTTTGAAGCGTCCCTTCGGATCATGGGATTTTGGCATCGGATACACGGCCGACTTATCCTTTTTAGCCTATGCTTGTGAGAAGCCGGGCGAGCCCGGCGGCATTAATTGCGAGGCGCCTGAATATGCAGACAATCCGAGAACTTCGGTCGGTGGGCAACTCTCTCCGCTTCTCTTCTTTGCCTCTTCGGGGATCGGTACGAGTGCCTTATGGAATGTAACACCGGTTTTGGGACGTGAAATTACGACAGTAGCCAATTGGGATGCGGAATATTCGCTCTTTTACTGGGTCTTTGCCTCGGCGCACCTTTCATTCGGTGAAATTGCCTTTTAGGGCTGATGTTCACCGGCCAAAGCATTTTGGAAGAATGCGACATCGTCCGCTGTGGAATCGCGCACCGTTATAATTTCCACCTCGAATCGAACGGAATATCCGGCCAAGGGATGACCCATTAGAACGATAGCGGCATCCCCTTGAATGTCCATAATGGTCATGGGAACTTCTCCCTTCTCACCAACATTGGCCATAAACATCATGCCTTTTTGGACTGATCCGCCAAATTCAGACAGCGGGATTTGGGTAAGGGACTCTTGCGGAGAGAGCAGTTGTTCTCCGAAGGCCTTTTCCGGTGGAAGGATGGAACTGCCCGAGAAGCCTTCCTCTTTCCCTTCTAGGAATTCACCGAGTCCGATGGGCTCGGTTTGCATTTGGCCGTGAATATAGCTCATTGGTTCAGAGCCTTCGCTGTCGGCGATAAGGTCGCCTTGCATCGTGTACATTTTGAAGTGAAAGGAGACGTATTTTCCGTTTTCGACTGTGCTCATGATACTTCCTAAAAATGAAAGAGAGGTTTTCAGATGCATAACACGAAGATGTGTAGTTGTCTGAAAACCTCTCGCAAAGATGATTCGGGAGCGGTTAGCGTCGGACGTACTCGTATTCGAAGGGTTGTCCGTTGATGCCGCGCTTGGGCGCCGCGATCCAGTTTGCGCATTGACCGATGCTGTGAACCGGCTTCATTAGACTGACGACGTACGCTCGGTCTTCTTCGCTCGGGAGCCATTCGGAACGATACTTGATCCATGTGGCTTCGTCGATCATTTCGCCGGTAGGAGAAAAGAAGTGATCTTTATAGATGCCTTGGCGACGGAAGAAACGCGAGTGGGGAAGGGAGATGCGGAAGGAAACCCCTTCTTCTTTGAGTGCCCGGTTCCAAGCTTTGACGACGCGTTCACAATCCTTCATGTATTCTTCGCGAAGCAACTCGTTCATTGCGTTGCGCAGAGGAATGGGCTTTTCGACGAGACGGCCATTCTCGACGACGAGCATGTTCTTGAATTGGTTCAAAGCGCTGTGCTCGGTGTGATCTTTGGATTCTCTCCATCGTCCCTTGAGACCGGCGGCGAAGAAGTCAGCGGCATTGGACGATATTTCGGATCCGAAGAGGTCGAGGGAGTACGCAAACCAGTGATTGACGTACTTTTGAACGGTTTGAAGGTCGATTCCGCCCTGTGCGCGGGCATCGCCATTGGGATCTTCTTTCATGAGTTGCGCACCGCGACGAAGGATGCGTTCTACACCTTTTTGTCCAACGGAGAGATGGTGTGCTTCTTCGGTAAGCATAAAGCGGCAGGTGCGAGAGAGGGGGTCGAACGCGGATTCGGCAAGGGCACCCAACTGATATTTTCCGTCGCGGTCGGTGAACGTCGCGAAGCAGAAGAAGGTCAGCCAGTCGGTGCAAGGCTGGTTAAAAGCGTCCAAAATACGGGGTTTGTCTTCGTCACCAGATCGGCGTGCGAGCAGTTCATCGGCTTCTTCGCGTCCGTCTCGTCCAAAGTACGCTTGCAGAAGATAAACCATGGCCCAAAGGTGACGGCCTTCTTCTACGTTGACTTGAAAGAGGTTGCGCGCATCGTATAGGCTGGGTGCGGTGTTGGCGAGCCAGCGCTGCTGCTCGACGGAACCGGGTTCGGTATCGGCTTGGGTAACGATCAATCTCTTGAGGGAATTGCGGTGCTCTCCGGGAACCTCTTGCCAAACGGGTTTTCCGGCGTGGTCACCACCGGGAATGACGCGGTCTTTTTCTCGGTCGGCGAGGAAGATGCCCCAGCGATATTCGGGCATTTTGACGTGTCCGAAATGCGCCCATCCCTTGCGGTCTACAGAGATGGCGGTACGAAGATACACTTCGTTGTTGGAAAAGACTTGGGGACCGACAGAGTTCCACCAATCAATGAAGCGGGGTTGCCATTTTTCGAGTGCCCGCTTGAGTCGTTTATCGGATGATAGATTTACGTTGTTAGGGATGCGTTCATCATAATTAATACTGGACATTAGGTTCTCCTGTAGTCAAAAACCGGCAGCTCGGGTTTGCCGTACATGGTGAGTGCGCCACGCTCTCCTACGGCATTGGGACGTTGGAAGATCCAGTTCTGCCAAGCAGAGAGTCTTCCGTAAATCTTGGTCTCACAGTTTTCGCTTCCACCGAAGCGGAGGTTTTGCTCCATGCCGGTGAGTGCGTCGGGTGAGAGGCTCAATCGTTCTTCGATGGCGATGCGGACTTCGTCTTCGTAGTCGATGTCGTCGAGCGACGCCGTCACGAGCCCGATTTCGTCGGCGAGTTCGGCATCGATGGGGCCGTCTTCGTCGAAGGCTTCGTCGATTTGGGCGGGCTCGCCGAGGAAGCGTTGGGTCATGCGGGTATTGCCATTGGACATTAAGAAGCGTCCTTTGTTGGCATCGCTGAGGGAAAGGCTATTTTCACCGTCATCATCCATAAACATGTAGGTTCGATCAGAGGCGAGGCAGATTTCAAAGAGGGTACCGACGAAGCAGTGGCCTTCTTCGATGAGACTGAAGAGGCTCTTGGACATGTTGTCCACTTTGCGAAGGGTACGGATTTGAAAGAGAAGGATTTCGCGAAGGAACCAATCGTTAGCGGCACCGTCTGCGAGCCAGGCTTCGTGTTCGAGAACCGCTTTGGGGTCTCCCTCGGTCTTGAGAACGATGAGCCCGATGTGAAGGTGGTTGAAGCGGAGGCGGAGAAGGGCGTCTTCCAGTTCGCGGAACATGGCGAGAGACCAGGTTTCGGGAGAGCGAGAGGGTGCTTCCTTGGGGCCGCGAATGGTGACGGTGGCCATGCGGTCTTCGATGTTGACCGAAACATGGGTGTATGTCCAAGTGCTTTCGTCGCTTTCCGATGTAATGGTCGGAAGTTGAATACCGGTATCGAGGTTGGCACCTTGTTTGTCTGCTTGTCCGGCAGCAACCTTTTCGGCGACGGTTTGCATACCGCTTTCCCACTTCGATCGGGGGAAAGAGCCGTCGATAAGGCGATACTTTTTGGCGTCGCGGGCGCGGAAACCTTCGGCTTTGGTGCAGAAGAGATCTGCGATGTCGCGTCGAATCTTACGCTTGTCGGTTAGGCGAGTGAGCCCGCCGGTGCCGGGGAGAACGCCGAGTAGGGGAACTTCGGGAAGAGAGACCGCGGAGTTACCATCGTCGATTAAGTAGATGTGTTCGCAGGCGAGTGCGAGTTCGTATCCGCCACCCGCTGCGGTGCCGTTGAGGGCCGCGATCCAAACCTGACCGGAATTTTCGGTTGCGTCTTCGATGCCGCATCGGGTTTCGTTTGTGTACTTGCAAAAGTTGACCTTGAACGCGTGGGGTGACCCACCGAGCATGGGGATGTTGGCTCCGGCGCAGAAGAGCTTGTCTTGGCCGCCTTGAACGAGAACCGCCTTGATGTTGGGATGCTCGAAGCGCATGCGCTGGTTGATGTCGTTGAGCTCGATATCGACGGATAGGTCGTAGCTGTTGGATTTGAGCTCGTAGCGGTCTTTCCACATGGGCTGATTGATATCGACGTTCATGGTAACGCGGGCGATGTCGCCTTCATAGGAGACCTGCCAGTGGATGTATTTGCTGGGATCGGTTTGAAATGGAATGGGGGGATAATTAAATTCAGCCATAATAATTTCCTATACTTGTATTATAGTGCAAAAACGGATAGTTCCAAATTATAATAACATGAAATATAGTGCAGGTATGTATGCTTTTGTCAAATTTAGCCCAACGGATTCGAAAAAGAAGAAAAGAGTGTGGTTTTACGCAGGCGCAATTGGCGGAGGCGGCGGGGGTGTCCCCGCGCTTTTTGGCGCAATTAGAGTCTGGAAGGGGGAATATATCGGTACAACGTCTTGCGGATATTGTACATGCACTCGGTTTGTCTTTGGGGGAGATTTTTCGCGGGTTGGGATCGCATGGCCCCTTTGTATTGGCGCTGGTGGGGCTTCGGGGAGCCGGTAAATCCACATTGGGGCCTCTCGTGGCGGAGCAATTAAAGATACCATTTATAGAGCTTGATCAAGAAATCGTGAGGGAGGGGGGCATCTCGCTCGCGGAGATTTTCTCTTTGGGGGGGGCTGAGTACTATCACGAATTGGAGAGTCGGGTGCTCAGTCAGATTTTGCAGAGTCCAAAGCCGTCGATTTTGGCGACGGGTGGCTCGATTGTGTGCCGCCCGGCCTCTTGGGAGAAGCTGCGCAACTACGCCAAGACGGTGTGGCTGCAGGCCAGCCCCGAGAAGCATCTCGCTCGCGTACAAGAACAAGGGGACAACCGCCCGATGGAGGGTCGAACCGGGGTGCTCGACGAGATTCATCAGCTTTTAGAGCAGCGCAAGGGTTTGTA
>JAYYRF010000218.1:0-2858 GCA_036127535.1 Myxococcota bacterium
GTCGAACCCGTGGGTTCGACTCACAACCCAAAAATAAAAGTGGCGGCAGACGATGGGAGTCGAACCCACTAAGCAGAATCTCTCAATACGCTTCATCGGTTTTGAAGACCGTGACCGGCACCCGCCATGCTACGCCTGCCACGATCGACTTAACCGGTTTTAAAGCGCGGGTACAAAAAAGCTACTCAGATAAGCGCCCCTCTACCAAAACCTCCGTCAAAACCGAGGATGGAAGAACCGCCCGAATCTCATCCAGACTGGAGCCGTAGTGGTATACAAGCCGCCAACGCCGATCCGAGACCCACTCTTTACGGTATTCGCGCACCTCACCCGGCCGAAGCGCCGTGTCGGACACCAACCGTTTGTGTGGTCGATCCTCTTCCATTTGCAGTGCAAAGCTACGGCCGATGTATTCGACCTCCTTCCATGCATCATCTACAAAGAGTTCCAGCGTCATATGCCGAAATAGATCACCACTGGGTACATGGTGCCCCACCCCAACGCTTTGAATCGAGAATACCGCCTCGTTTCCGTCTTTGGTCACCGTGGCGGCCACCGAACGCCTTAGGAGCGGCCGATGGTTCGCACCGTGAAAGTCATGCCGTCCATCGGGCATATGACATCCTTGACAAGACGCTTCTCCCCCGGTCTCTTTCCACGCCATCCACTCTTGGTAGGTTGTCTGCATCGGGGTCGTCGAAGCAATCAGTTCTCCGTTGTGACGCTCCAAAATCGGAAAGTCGTGACAATCCTTGCAAAAAATCGAATCGGAGAGGCGGGCATCAACCATGGTCGGATGTGGCGCATAGGGCTTGGGCTCCGAGACAATGACCTTCCCCTCTCGAACATGACAGGTCGCGCAGTTAATTCCCTCATCGGCCATCGGCTCGGGATAACGCGGCGGCCGGTTGAGGAGAGAACCGGTTTCCGGATGCATCGCGCGTACCCAAGGTTCATTTTTGAGTGTCTCCTCTCGCTGCTCGGCGTGCGGGGCGTGACAAAAAACGCAAAAAGGATCCGGTTCTGCGATATAACCCTCTTGAAAAAGAGCATTGCTCCACGACAAGGCGTGTCGACTCTTTTCCCACTGTTCAGTGGTCTTGGTGTGGCAAGCGCGGCACGCCTCTGCCGAAATAAACGGCGCTTTTTTCGAAAGAGGCCGATCGTAATTCGAAAACTCCCAGTCCAACAAAGACATGAGCGTCAAAAAAGGAAGCATTAGCCCGCCGAAGGTATAAACTCTACATGACCAAAATCCGACTTCCAGATGACTTCTTCAGCATCTGGATTCTGCCATTCGCTTTGAGGGATCCACGTCTCACGGCTATGCCGCTGAAAAAGCTCGACCCGCTCCACCTTGTCGTTTTTATAGTGAAAGGTATACAGATCGCTCAGCTTTGCACCGCTCTCCGGCTCCCCGCCATCATCCACTCGGTACTCAAAAAGCTGCACCAAGCGATCACCTTCGTAGCGCGCGAGCACATTTTTGGTATAGCCATAGCAGGTTCTCTCACAAGTCCAGTTCTCTGCTTCATAATAAAGATGTGATATCGAACCATCCGCATTGGTTAAGCGAAAGAAGTTGGTCACGATGTCCTTCGACGGCGGAGACCACCCTTCCTCGTTGTCTATTTCTTTGGTCTCTTTAAAAATAGCGTGTTTCTTTTTGGTCTCAAACAGCGCGAGATCCGAGAGACGCCAAAGATCTTTGGGCAGCATATGCAAATAGTCCGGCATGGTGCGCACCTTGTTTTTATTCTCCCGAGAGTAATACACCTTTTTTTGCTGCGCCTCTTTCATACGCGCTTCAAAGGGTGCCAAGCGCTTCTCGACGGCCTCCTTTGATATGTCTTTCCACTTCTCCGAAAATTGTGTCGCGACAAAGGGGTACTCTTTGGGCTTGTTGGCAAAGTATTTGGCATCTGCAACCCGATTGGAAACCCACGCGAGTAATTTGTCCTTCTTGTGGGTCTCAACCATGGGCTTGTACTCGCTCTGCGAATCGATCCACACCTCCATATCGGAAATGCAGGTGTCCTTGTATTTGCTTCCCGCATGCACGGAGTCGATGGTCAATTCCACGAGTCCCACCCGCTTGTCCAAAGACGGTACCGCAACCTTCACCTCTTGCCAACCCATTTGCTTCTCAAGCGATGCTTTGGATTGAGAGACCTCCACGCCGGCGCGCGTGAGAAGGCGAATCGTTACGTCTTTGGGTGCCGAATTGGCCCGAAGAAGTCCCTTGCTTTTTTGATAACCGTTTCGAATTTTCACGAGAACATGGGCGACTTTATCGACGCTGGAAATCGGGACGACAATTTTCTCTGTCTCTCCGTTCCCCTCAGCACCTTCGACCCAAGCGGTTTTGGGATTGTCGTCCAGCACATAATTCGGATGATAATTTTCGTTGTACTTGTTCCAAGAACTCTTCAAAAAAGAAGAACTTTCGGCCCCCGCCGCATGCAATTGTTTAAACTCACCCGCGTGGGCCAACAGACCACCGAAAAATAAAACCAACATAAGACTTCCTCCAATGATTACATCGAATCCCTAACCGTTTTCCTGAAGAACATCATCCTTACTGCAGCAACCAAACCGAATCTTGCAACAGCAAAGAGCGGCACCCAAGGTCGGGGCTGCTTTCGGGATGATCGGCGTGCCCTGGAAGCAAGATCTCAAAACCGCGTTCCTTGCGGTGAATGGGTAAGATAGCCTTTCTTTCTTGCTGAAACGCAGCGGTATATACCTCCGCATATGAGGAAAATGCGGTGAGCGCACGCAAGGTCAAATAAGTTGGCGGCGCCAAAAATATTTCCTTGTTTTGGTGTGCTTCTACCGCTTCTTTGGGGGAGAACCAT
>JAYYRF010000219.1:0-5130 GCA_036127535.1 Myxococcota bacterium
GAATTGGTGGCCCATGTTCTTCGCGCCGGCTTTACGCATGTCGAATTCCTACCCTTGACCCATCATCCTTTTTACGGTTCCTGGGGCTATCAGTGTTTGGGCTATTTCGCTCCATCCGAGTTTTTCGGCTCTCCGGATGAACTGAAATACCTCATCAACCACCTCCATCAAAACGGCATCGGTGTAATTTTAGACTGGGTACCCGCGCATTTTCCGACGGACGATCAAGGTCTCGCTTCCTTTGATGGTACGCATCTCTTTGAACACTCCGATCCCCGCAAGGGTTTTCATCCGGATTGGAATACTTCTATCTTTAACTACGGTCGCCATGAAGTCTGTGCATTCTTGCTCAGTTCTGCTCGTTTTTGGATCGAGGAGTATCACATAGATGGGATACGGGTGGATGCAGTTGCTTCTATGCTATACCTCGACTACTCCCGCGAGGATGGAGAATGGGTTCCCAATGCAGACGGTGGCAACCAAAAATGGGATGCGGTTAATTTTCTGAAGCGCTTTAATGAAAGTCTATACGGCGCGCATCCAGGCATTTTGACCATTGCTGAGGAATCGACAGCTTGGCCGGGTGTATCCAAACCAACCTTTGACGGCGGCCTCGGGTTTGGCTGCAAATGGGATATGGGCTGGATGCATGATACCCTTCAATACCTACAGCGTGATCCGGTTCACCGAAAGCATCATCACAACGAGATTACTTTTCGTGGTGTGTATGCGTTTAGTGAAAATTACGTTCTCGCCCTTTCTCATGACGAGGTTGTTCACGGTAAAGGTTCCATTATCAATAAGATGCCTGGAGATGAGTGGCAAAAACGCGCGAACGTTCGCACACTTTTTGCGATGCAATTCGCACAGCCGGGCAAAAAACTACTCTTTATGGGTATGGAGTTTGGTCAATGGACGGAGTGGAATCACGAAGAATCATTGGACTGGGCTTTGTTGGATCATCCAAATCATATCGCTTTGCTGGATTGTGTTTCCGATTTAAACCATTTGTATCGCACCGAAGAGGCTCTGTATAGCACCGACTTTGACGCGAAGGGGGTCTATTGGTCTGTAATGGATGACCACGAACAGTCGGTTTTGTGTTTTATACGCATCGGCAAGAGTGGAGACGCAATTTTGGTCGCATGCAATTTAACACCAACGATACGGGAAGGTTATCGCGTCGGTGTGCCAAGCGGTGGTCGCTGGCGTGAAATTTTCAATTCGGACAGCGCTCGATACGGCGGTAGCAATTGCGTCTCTGATTCTCCAGTGGAGGCAGACGATCGTGGTGCGCACGGACAAAGCCACTCCATTGAAATTCGCCTCCCACCGTTATCCGTCGTATATTGGAAGGTATAGGGAGAAGGAATGACACGTTACGTATGCATACACGGGCACTTCTATCAACCGCCCCGAGAGAGTCCTTGGACGAATCAAATCGAGGTGCAACCCTCTGCTGCACCCTTTCCCAACTGGAATTATCGCATTAACAAAGAATGCTATCGCTCAAAC
Organism: Myxococcota bacterium; assembly: GCA_036127535.1. Lineage (GTDB taxonomy): Bacteria > Myxococcota_A > UBA796 > UBA796 > UBA796. The sequence continues at coordinate 1,516 of JAYYRF010000219.1, forward strand.
AGCTCTGCGCCCATCCTCAACGCCAAAGGGTTGCCGGCGCTGTATATGAACAATTACGCATATATTAGCTACAATTTTGGTCCAACCCTTCTGCGCTGGATGCAAGAACACAATCCGGACACGCTGGAGTGCTTAAAAGAAGCGGACGCCAAGAGTATTCAGAGCTTTGGCTTTGGGACTGCCCTTGCACAAGTTTATCACCACGCTATCATGCCGCTTTGCAACGCGCGGGACAAACGAACAGAAATCTCTTGGGGACTGGCTGACTTTGAATACCGCTATAAACGACCTGCACAGGGGATTTGGTTGGCCGAAACCGCCGCGGATATCCCGACCTTGGAAGCGCTGGCAGATCAAGGCATTCAGTTTACCATTTTGGCGCCAGAACAGTGTAAGAGGGTTCGACCGCTGGGTTGGAAAGAATGGCAAACCGTCAAGCATGTCGATACGACGCAGCCCTATCGGATCTCTCTTCCGTCGGGCAAAAGCATCTGCGTCTTCTTTTATCACGGTGATTTAGCCCAAGATGTCGCCTTCCGCGGTGCGCTCAACAATGGGGAAGACTTTGGAAAACGGATTATTTCGGTCGCGATGAAGAGTGGCGAAGGGCGACTGACCCATTACGCAACCGATGGCGAGTCTTATGGACACCATCACCGGTATGGAGAAGTTGCGTTGGCGTACTGCTTGAAGACGTTGGTCGATCAAGAGGGGATTGAAATCACCAACTACGCGAGCTATCTCTCTGAGCATCCACCGGTCATGGAAGCGGAGATTCACGCGCCATCTTCTTGGTCTTGTGCCCACGGAGTGGGACGGTGGTCTCGAAATTGTGGGTGTGTTATCGATCCGCGAAATGCGGGGAAGCAAGAGTGGAGAAGCGACCTTCGCGCCGCGTTGAATTGGCTTCGAGATCGTTTGAAGCTCGTCTATGAAATTCAGGTTGGCGCTCTTGTGAATGAGCCATGGCTTCTGAGAGACGGTTGGATGAAGGCAGAACTCGAAGGTAATCTCGACGGTTGGATACAGCAAAACGCGAAAGACACGCTGCGCGGCGAAGATGTAGAAACGATTCGTTCGCTAATGGAAATTCAGCGTCACGCGCTACAGATGTTCACTTCTTGCGGTTGGTTCTTCGATGATCCCGCCGGGATTGAACCCGTTCAGATCCTCCGATATGCTGCACGGGCCATGGAGCTTCAAAAGCAATTTGACGGGACAGATTTCGAAGAAGAATTCGTTCAGCGTTTGTTGAACATGCAAAGTTTGAATCCAAAGTATCCTTCTGGATTAGAGATATGGGCCGGTTTGGTAAAATCCTAGTGCCAACGGTGATTTTGTTTGAACCAAAGTCACCAATACGGTAATCATGTCGCTGAGGAGTCGTTATGTGGTACGTACTGGCTTGTGTAAATCAATCGCTGTATGAAGAGCAGGAAGCAAAGTTTTTGGATGCTGATCAAGATGGCTTTTCCATTGATGCGGGGGACTGTGACGATCAAAACGATTTGGTCTTTCCCGATGCTCCGGAGTGGTGTGATGGAGTAGATAACAACTGCGACGGTGAAATCGACGAGTCGAGTTTATATTCAACAGAATGGTACTTCGATGCGGACGAGGACGGATTCGGAGGAGATGAGATAAGAAAAACATGTAGGCAACCCGATGGATACGTTTCAGAAACCGGGGACTGTGATGACACCGACGCACGCGTGTTTCCGGGGGGGACGGAAACACTTCTCGATTTGGGATGGGATAATAACTGCAATGGTGAAGAGGATACCCTTGCGGTTCCTTTCGCTGATGGCATTACGCTACGGCCGGCTGATCGTGCTGTATATGTACCGAATCTCGCTTTTGAGGGAGCCGCATTGGTTACGGCAAGCACAGATATGTTGGCGATCCATCGCGAATACGGCGTACAACCTGAGATATTGACTCCTTTTGATGAGACGTTGTTTTGGGCCAATATGTATGTTCACGGCGAGTACAATCTATGGATGGAATTGCAAGAATACGGGTCGAGTCGAGCCCAAATCTGCGATATTTCTCAATTTGATCAGCATGTTCGCTGCTTAAAAGCACCTCAGGAAAGTGTGGTTTCGGTGTTTGCTTTGGAGCCTTTTATCGGTAGAGAAGAACGCATGGATGCGATCTTTTTTTCGCACCAAGGCTACGAGGCGGTCGTGGTTCACGACCCCCAAATGCAAGAATCGGACTTGCTTGCCTTGCCGCCGATCATAGAGCAAGAGGGATTGCGGGCGATTGCCGCGGCTCCCGACAGCAATGGAGACGGTTATGCTGAGATCGTGCTGGAGGACGATGCAGGTATAAAGGTCTTGTTGGGAAATATGAACGGGGACATGGATCAAATTCTGTGGCAACTCGCCTATCCCGAGGGCTGTCGTCAGATGGACGTCGTAGACTTTGATGGGGATGAGAATGTAGACTTTGTCTGTATGGGGACGGCTTTGCGGGTCTATAACCACATTGCTCAGGGAGGAACATCCGATGTGTATGCAGCGGATTATCGCTTTCAAAGCGATGGAGACTTGCTTTCTTTCCGTAGCGAAGAGGAGCTCCTATTTGTATTGGAAGCGGTGACAGAACAGCGGGTACATTTATTAACCGCAGAATCGGATATGAGACTGGGCAGCCACAACAGTTATGTCTATTCAGAACCCCTCCCAAGCGTTCAACTCTTTGTCCTCCCAGATTGGAACAACAGCTCAGCCCATGAAATGATGATTCTCGATGTGGCAGAAGGGTTTGGTAAATTGCAAGACTTTGCTTATTATGGGCGATAAGTTTACTGATGCCAGGTTTCCCATTGTTCTTCGGTCAGCAGATCTCGATCGTTGCATAAATAAATCGTGATGGCCTCTGCAATTTTATCGGCGATAAAAAGGCCGCGTTCTGGACGAAGTTGGATGGGTTCCCCATAGGAGTCGAACTCCCATATCAGGTCTTTACGAACTTCAATGCCGAGCGACATCGTACGAGTTGGGGAAGTGCAGTACTCTGTAACCAACTTCCGATTGTCTCGATTCAGCTCGGACTGAATGTCCATATAGGCTTGAATGATATGCTGGTATCGACCTTCTTGGCCGATGGGAGGTTTGCGATACATGTGAAGAACCGAACGGATTTCATTCGCCTCTGATGAACGAAGATTGGTATCGAGAAGCATATCCCAAACTTGCTGATAATAAATATTTTGGGCGCTTTCGGGGTAAAGTCTTTGGAATCGTTTTTGCAGCCACGCAAAGAAACTCCATACTTGATAGCGAACCTCTACGGAGCCGTCTGGTAGGAGATAGGGATAATTGTGTGCGACGGGGATTTTATTCTTTTCCAAGGTCAAAGATATGCGGTCTCGGAGAACGCGATCGACCGTAAACTCCGCAACCCTATCTGGAAACATTGGATCAAATACACCGTGAGGAAGTTGATTTTCGTTTTGAAATCCCTCCGCTCGGGTCACCAGTGAAACCTCAGGCCGTTCCGTGCCCGATTGATTGTATTGATCATAGGTATGAACCGAAATTTTGATTAAACGGCCGTTGAGATAACGTCCCAAACTATCCGAAATGCCGTCATAATACTCTCTTAGGA